>JAGRFO010000321.1 GCA_020446005.1 Rhodocyclaceae bacterium
AGGGCTTTACCTGGGAGACGCAGGATCGCGCCCGCGATGCCGAAAAGGCCCGCGCCGCGTGGGCGGTGGCGCGCGGGATGCTGGCCGATCCAGCGCTCGGGCTGGTGGTGTTCGATGAACTGAACATCGCCCTCAAGTATGATTACCTCGACGTGGCCACGGTGGTGGCCGATCTGGCCGCGCGTCCGGCCGGCCAGCATGCGGTGGTGACCGGTCGCGGTGCGCCACCGGCGTTGTTGGCGGCGGCCGACACGGTGACCGAGATGGGTCTCGTGAAACATGCTTTTGCGGCCGGCATTCAGGCCATGCCGGGGATGGAGTTCTGATCGATGAGCGAAGCACGCGAGGCGCGCCCCGGCTGGGTGTATCTGGTGGGTGCCGGGCCGGGCGATGTCGAGTTGCTGACCCTGCGCGCTGCCCACCTGATCGCCCAGGCCGACGTGGTGGTGCACGACAATCTGATCGGTGAGGACATCCTCGCGCTGGTGAGCGAGTCCGCCCAGCGGGTCTACGTTGGCAAGAAAGCCGCTCGGCACGAAATGGCGCAAACCGACATCTGCGACTTGTTGGTGACGCTGGCCCGCGAGGGGCGGCGGGTGGTGCGGCTGAAGGGGGGGGATCCCTATATTTTCGGCCGTGGCGGGGAGGAGGCCGAGGCGCTGGTGGAGGTTGGCGTGCCCTTCGAAGTGGTGCCCGGCGTGACCGCCGCTTCCGGGGTGTCGGCCTATGCCGGGATTCCGCTCACCCACCGCGATCATGCCCAGAGCGTGGTGTTTGCCACCGGCTATCGCAAGGAAGGCGCGATCGATCTCGACTGGCCCGCGCTGGCGCGTCCGGCGCAGACCGTGGTGATGTACATGGGGGTCTCGCGGGTGGCCGAAATCTGTACCGAGCTGGTCGCCCACGGTCTGCCGGCGTCCACCCCCGCCGCGCTGGTGCGGCGCGGCACCCTGCCTTACCAGCAGGTGTTGTGTGCCACGCTGGCCGATCTGGCTGCGCTCGCCGAGAGCGCCGGCATCCGCCCGCCAGCGTTGATGATTGTCGGCACGGTGGTCAATCTCGCCCCCGCGCTGGGCTGGTTCGTGGTGCGCTGACCGGCGGGCCTCAGGCGTCGACGCTGACCGTCATCCCGATTTCGATCACCCCCGTGCCGCGCGCGATCAGGTTGTGCCCGAACAGCGGCGTTTTGTCCGCGCTGCTGTGGTGCGCGATGAGCGTGCGCAGTGGTTGCTGGCGTGGGTGAAAAGTCTCGCTGCGCGGTGCGAGGGTGGTGAAGACGCAGCGTTCGCAGGGGGAGTGGAGGTCGAATTGCAGGCCGCCGATGCGGATCGTCCGCCACCCATCTTCGGCCCACGCCGCCGCGCCGTCGATCACGATGTTGGGACGAAACTGAGTCATCGCCAGCGGGGTGGGGCAGTGTTCCTGCAGCCACTCCAGCGAGGATTCGCTCGCCAGCAGCAGCGGATAGCCGTCGGCAAAGCTCACTTGCCGGTCTGCCACGTCCTTGATCGGCCGTTGGGTGCGCGCATCGAAATGCACCAGTCGCGCCGATGTGCCGAGGAAGTCCGACAGCCACTGATCCGCCGCTTCTCCACAGCGTCTTGCCAGCACCGTCTGCCGCCACACCGTCACTTCAGCGAAACAGTCCGGAAAGTCCGCCGTGCGCAGTACAAAGTCGGGTTGTCCTGCAGCCGCCAGTATCAGTCCGCCCTCAATCGGTGTGGCCAGCAGGCTGGCTAATCGTGGATGCTGTCGCCCGGTCAGAAACTGGCCGCCCGCGTCCGTCACCAGATAACGCCGATCTCCTGCCAACCCGAACGCATCGACATAGCTGCGGCCAAGCGATAGGGGCGCGCAGGACTTGACCGGGTGCTGATAGAGCGCCGTGACGGTGATGTGCGAGGCAGTGGGCATTAAGGATTCTCCAGTACTTCGTGGTTCCGGCAAGTGTAAGCCAGCGTGGTCCAGGTACAGGGATGGCGAAGGTCGGTTCGGTGCTTAGTTTTTTGGTTGACTCGTCCCATTGTGTTTCATATAATTATGCCTCTTTGACGCGGGGTGGAGCAGTTGGCAGCTC
>JAGRFO010000062.1:0-1357 GCA_020446005.1 Rhodocyclaceae bacterium
GCGTTGCCGCCGTAGCCCGAGCCGTAGGACCAGATTTCGCGGGTCTCGGGGAAATGGACGATGTATTTGGTGGTCGGGTTGCACGGCCAGCGGCTGTCTTTTTCGCCTTGCGCCAGCGGGGAACCCACCGAGTGGACGCAGGGGACGAATTCGCCGTCGGTGCCCAGCACATCGAACACGCCCTTGCCCATGCGGGTCATGGTGCGCATGTTGGTGACCACGTAGGGGCTGTCGGAGATTTCGATGCCGATGTGGGCGATCGGCGAGCCCAGCGGCCCCATCGAGAAGGGCACCACGTACATGGTGCGGCCGTGCATCGAGCCCTTGAACAGTTCGTTCAGGGTGCCGCGCATCTTGGTCGGCTCTTCCCAGTTGTTGGTCGGGCCGGCATCGCCTTCGTCGGCCGAGCAGATGAAGGTGCGGTCTTCGACCCGCGCCACGTCGGAGGGGTCGGAGAAGGCGAGGTAGGAGTTCTTGCGCTTTTCAGGATTGAGCTTGATCAGCATGCCGGATTCGACCATCTCGGCGCACAGGCGGTCGTACTCTTGCTGCGAACCGTCGCACCAGACGACGTTGGCGGGTTCGGTCAGTTCGGCGATCTGCGCGACCCACTGTTTGAGTTTTTCGTGGCGAACGTAGTCGGGAGCAGCGGCCAGTGCGATGTTGGCGAATTGGCTCATTGGGTTGAAGTCTCCAGAAAAGCAGGTAGTTAAACCGTTTCAGGCGGCGCATCAAAAGCCGCTGTGGTGTGCCGCCGGTTGTTGCCGTGCGGCGAAAACGTGTGGAAAACACGAAGCGACACAGCCGCTTCTGAAAGCCTAGTATTATGCCACGCTGCGTCATGGGACCAAAATCCTGTTGCGGTAAAAATCCACATCCGGCAGGGTTTTTACGGAGTGACAAGCCGCGCGCCGCAGCCCCCGAAGTTTCCGCCGACAACGAGAGAAAAGGACTGCCATGGACGAGTCGATTCGCGAAGCCGCACTGGATTATCACCGCCATCCGCGGCCGGGCAAGATCGCGGTCACGCCCACCAAGGCGTTGACCAACCAGCAGGACCTCTCCCTCGCCTATTCGCCGGGGGTGGCGGCGGCCTGCGAGGCGATCGTCGAATTTCCCGCCCAGGCGGCGGAGCTGACCTCGCGCAGCAACCTGATCGGGGTCATCACCAATGGAACGGCGGTGCTCGGTCTGGGCAACATCGGGCCGCTGGCGGCCAAGCCGGTGATGGAAGGCAAGGGGGTGCTGTTCAAGAAGTTCGCCAACATCGACGTGTTCGATCTGGAAGTGAACGAGCCCGATCCCGACAAGCTGATCGACATGATCGCGGCGCTGGAGCCGACCTTCGGCGGCATCA
>JAGRFO010000062.1:1438-25829 GCA_020446005.1 Rhodocyclaceae bacterium
CCAGCATGGCACCGCCATCGTGGTCGGCGCGGCGGTGCTCAACGGCCTGCATCAGCAAGGCAAGGATCTCAAGTCGGTCAAGCTGGTCACCTCCGGTGCCGGGGCCGCCGCGCTGGCCTGCCTCGATCTGCTGGTGATGCTCGGGGTGCCGGTCGAAAACATCTGGGTGACCGACATTGAAGGCGTGGTGTATGAAGGCCGCACCACGCTGATGGACCCGATCAAGGCGCGCTACGCCAAGCCGACCGAGGCGCGCACCCTGGGCGAGATCATCGACGGTGCGGATGTGTTCCTGGGCCTGTCCGCCGGCGGGGTGCTCAAGCAGGACATGGTGGCCAAAATGGCGCCCAAGCCGCTGGTGCTGGCGCTGGCCAATCCGCGCCCGGAGATACTGCCCGAGGACGTCAAGGCTGTGCGCGACGATGCGATCATCGCCACCGGGCGATCGGACTATCCCAACCAGGTCAACAACGTCCTGTGCTTCCCGTTCATCTTCCGCGGGGCGCTCGACGTGGGCGCGACGACCATCTCTGACGAGATGAAGCTCGCCGCGGTGAAGGCCATCGCCGAACTGGCGCGCGCCGAGCAGAGCGACATCGTGGCCGCCGCTTACGGCGAGAAGGTGTCCGGCTTTGGTGCCGACTACATCATCCCGCGGCCGTTCGACCCGCGCCTGATCGTGCGCATCGCGCCGGCGGTGGCGCAGGCGGCGATCGATTCCGGGGTGGCCACCCGTCCGATCGAGGACTGGGACGCCTACGCCACCCAGCTCAACACCTTCGTGTGGCAGTCCGGCCTGATCATGAAGCCGGTGTTCGCCGCCGCCAAGCGCCACCCCAAGCGCATCATCTTTGCCGAAGGCGAGGCCGAGCGCGTGCTGCGCGCGGTGCAGACGGTGGTCGACGAGGGGCTGGCGCGGCCGATCCTGATCGGTCGACCGGCGGTGATCGAGCACAACATCGAGCGCTTCGGCCTGCGGCTCAAGGCGGACACCGATTTCGAGCTGGTCAACCCCGACTCCGACCCGCGCTTCAATACCCTGTGGGGGCACTATCACCAGCTGATGGAGCGGCGCGGGATCTCGGTGGAATACGCCAAGCGCGAAGTGCGCCGCCGCACCACCCTGATCGGCGCTCTGCTGCTCAAGTTCGGCGACGCCGACGGGATGATCTGCGGCACCTACGGGATGCACCATCTGCACCTCGAGTTCATCGAGGACGTGCTCGGCCGCAAGCCCCAGGTCAGCAAGTGCTACACCCTCAACGTGCTCAACCTGCCGGGGCGCACCATCTTCCTGGCCGACACCTACGTCACTTACGATCCGACGCCCGAGCAGCTGGTCGAGATGACCGTGCTGGCCGCCGAGGAGATGCGCCGGTTTGGCGTCGAGCCGCGCGTGGCGTTGCTGTCGCATTCCAGCTTCGGCACCGCCGAATCGCCCACCGCAGCCAAGATGCGCGAAGCCCTGCGCCTGCTCCACGAGCGTCATCCCGAGCTGGAGGTGGAGGGCGAGATGCATGGCGATGCGGCGCTCGATGCCAGCGTGCGCCTGCAGATCTTCCCCAACGCCCGCATGCGCGACGATGCCAACCTGCTGATCTTCCCGACCCTCGACGCCGCCAACATCGCCTTCAACCTGCTCAAGACAGCGGCCGGTGAAGGGGTCACCGTCGGGCCGATTTTGCTCGGCGCGGCCAAGCCGGTGCACATCCTCACCCCCACCACCACCGTCCGCCGGATCATCAACATGACCGCGCTGACCGTGGCCGAGGCGATGGCCGACGGGGAGTGACACCCTAAAGCTTGTGGGTCCCCCGTCGTTGTTGTCTCAATCTCTCGGGAGACGTGAATGACGACGGGACGGGCCGCATTGGTGTTGACCGGAGGCGGCGCGCGCGCCGCCTACCAGGTCGGCGTGCTGGGCGCCCTGCGTGAGTTGTGGGGGGCTCGCGAGGGCAACCCGTTTCCGATCCTGTGCGGCACCTCGGCCGGGGCCATCAACGCCGTCGCGCTGGCCACCCACGCGCACGATTTTTCGGTGGCGGTGCGCCGGGTGGCGTGGATCTGGCGGCATTTTCACGTCGACCAGGTCTACCGCGCCGATGCCGCCGCGCTGGCGGCCACCGGCATCCGCTGGGGCGGCGCGCTGCTCACCGGCTGGATGGTGCGCCAGACCCCGCGTTCCATGCTCGACAACGCCCCGCTGGCGCGGCTGCTCGAATCCACCCTCGATTTTCCGGCCATCGGCCGCAACATCAACGAAGGCCACCTGCGGGCGGTCAGCGTCACCGCGTCGGGCTACACCTCCGGCGAAAGTCTGGCCTTCTTCCAGGCGGCGGCCGACATCCCCAACTGGCGTCGCGCCCAGCGGGTGGGGGTGCGCGCCACGCTCGGCATCCCGCATCTGATGGCGACCAGCGCGATCCCCTTTGTCTTTCCGGCGGTGCGAATCAACCGCGAATATTTCGGCGATGGCTCGATGCGCCAGCTCGCGCCGATCAGCCCGGCGGTGCATCTGGGCGCGGACCGAATTCTGGTGATCGGCGCCGGACGGCTGTCCGAAGAGGGGCGCCAGCGCGGCGATGCCTACCCCTCGCTGGCGCAGATTGCCGGTCATGCGATGTCGAGCATCTTCCTCGATGGGCTGGCGGTGGACCTCGAGCGGCTCGAGCGGATCAACAAAACCCTCGGCCGTTTCAGCGCCGAGCAGCGCGCCGCCGCCGGGGTCGCCCTGCGGCCGATCGAAGCGCTGGCGATCTTGCCGTCGCGGCGCATCGATGCGATCGCCGGTCATCACCGCAAAAGCCTGCCGCGCGCGATGCGAGTGGTGCTCGGTGGGGTGGGGGGCATGCGGCGCAGCGGGTCCACGCTGCTGTCCTATCTGCTGTTCGAGCCGGGCTTCACGCGCGCGCTGATGGCGCTCGGCTACGAGGACGCGATGGCCCAGCGTACTGCGGTGGCCGATTTCCTTCGCCTCTGACCTCTTGATAAAAAATTTAAGTAAACGTGCTTAGTGGCCGTTTTCTATGGATAATTTGCTCAAATCCATTTAAAGGATAGGGATATGCGTGGGAGTGCCCGGTTCGGAATCGTCCTGATCGTGTTGTTCGGCCTGGCGGGTCGGGCGGGTGCGGGGGGCAATCCGGTCGGGCAACTGGCGGTGGCGAACCCGTCCAGCGCCCAGGCGCGCCCCGCGCTGCTCGCCGCCGAAGCGCGTGCCGACGATCCCGAGCTACGTTCCGAGGCCTTTCTGATCGTCGATCAGCGCAGCGGCCGCGTTTTGCTGGAGCGCAATGCTGCGCGGGTGGCGCCGATTGCCTCGCTGACCAAGTTGATGACCGCGATGGTGGTGCTCGACAGCAAGCAGTCGCTCTCGGAAACCCTGCAGGTGAGTTATCAGGATGTCGACACCTTGCGCAAGAGCCGCTCGCGGCTCCCGGTGGGCGCGCGCCTGAGCCGTCAGGAATTGTTGCGTCTGGCCCTGATGGCGTCTGAGAACCGGGCCGCTTCGGCCCTGGCGCGCAACCACCCCGGTGGCATGCGCGCCTTCGTGCAAGCGATGAACGCCAAGGCGCGGGCGCTCGGGCTGCAGCGCACTCGGTTTGCGGAGAGCACCGGCCTGTCGGCCGGCAACGTGTCGACCCCGCGCGATCTGGCGCGCCTGGTGCAAGCCGCCGCGAGCTATCCGCTGATTCGCAATTTTTCCACTGACAGCGAGCACGCGGTGACGATCAACGGACGGGTGCGCGAGTTTCGCAACACCAACAATCTGGTGCGCGATCCGCAATGGGACATCGGCCTGTCCAAAACGGGCTACATCAAGGAAGCCGGGCGGTGCCTGGTGATGCAGGCGTGGGTGCAGGAGCGGCCCTTGCTGATCGTGCTGCTCGATTCCTTCGGGCGCTATACGCGTACCGCCGACGCCCGTCGCCTGCGCAACTGGCTCGCCGAACATCCCTGGAAACGCGCCCTCGCGGCGCAGCAGGCGTCGGCCGGTTAATCGACCCGACGGGTGACGCCGTCGTCCGGCACGTAGCCGATCGCGCGCGAAATCTTTTCTGCGGTTTGCCGCACCAGCGGCGCCCGGTCGGCGTTGAAGCGCTCGGACGGCGTCGACAGTGACAGCCCGGCCACCAGCGCGCCGCTGTCGTCGTAGATTCCGGCGGCAATGCAGCGGACCCCGTTTTCCACCTCATCCAGATCAAAGGCCACCTTGTGGCGGCGGACCTTGTCGAGCTCCCGCTCGAGCGCGACCAGTTGGGTGATGGAGCTCGGCGTGCTAGCCGGCAGGCCGGTGCGGCGGGCGTAGTCGCGCACGCTGTCGGCGCCGGCCGCGACCAGAAACAGCTTGCCGGTGGCGGTGGTGTGGAGCGGGGCGCGGGCGCCGACGATGTGCACCACGCGCACCGAGGCGCGTCCGCTGGAGGTGCGCTCGACGTACACGATCTGGTCGCCGTCGCGGATGCCGAGGTTGACGCTCTCGCCGGTGCGCTGGTGCAGTTCAACCATCGCCGGCATCGCCGTCTCGCGCAGGGAGATGCGCGACTTGACCGCCGCGCCCAGCTCCAGCAGGCGGATGCCGAGGCGGTACACGCCGTTGTCGCTGCGCTCGACAAAACCGCTGGTGGCCATCGCGCCGAGGATGCGATGGGCGGTCGACGGATGCAGCCCGGTCTCGGCGGCCAGTTGCTTGAGGGGCACCGGATCGGGATGGCGGGAGAGGACGTCGAGCAGCTTCATCATGCGCTCGATGACCTGGATCGAGGTCTTGCTTTCGGGGGTGGTCGTGCTCATGGATTGCGGCTTTCCCTAGTAGGCGGATGGTACTTGAGTCCCCTACATTTCGCCTAGTGAAATCACATGCCGCGGTCGGCCGTGGCGTCAGCACCGGAGCCATGGGATGAAAGCTCGCATCGTCGTTCTAGAGGGCGCCTCGCTCGATGTGCCCTTGCGCCGCCCGCAGGGTCCGCATGAGTGGGTCGAGCATGCCGTGAGCGCCCCGGATACGCTGCGCGAGCGCCTCGCAGGGGCGCAGATTGCGGTGGTCAACAAGCTGCCCGTGCGGGGCGAGGACCTCGCCCATCTGCCCGATTTGCGGATGATCGCGGTGAGCGCGACCGGTACCGACAATGTCGACCTGGCGGCCTGTCGCGCGCGGGGCATCGTGGTCAGCAATGTGCGCGGCTACGCGGTGACCACCGTGCCGGAGCATGTGATGGCGCTGATGCTGGCGCTGTCGCGGCGGTTGCTCGACTATCACCGCGACGTGCGTGCCGGGCGCTGGCAGCGGTCGGCGAACTTTTGCTTTGTCGATTACCCGATCACCGATCTGGCCGGCACGACCCTGGCGATCATCGGCGGCGGCAGCCTGGGCCAGGGGGTGGCGCGGCTCGCCGAGGCCTTCGGCATGCGCGTGCTGTTCGCTGAGCGCCGCGGGGCCGCGACGCTGCGGCCGGGCCGGGTGGCCTTCGAAACCGCCTTGCGCGAGGCCGACGTGATCTCGCTGCATTGTCCGCTCAATGCCGCCACCCGCCACCTGATCAATGCCGCCACGCTGGCGGCGATGCGTCCTTCCGCGCGCCTGATCAACACCGCGCGCGGCGGGCTGATCGACGAGGCCGCGCTGGCCGATGCCCTGCGCACGGGGCGCATCGCCGGGGCCGCGCTCGACGTGCTGTCGACCGAGCCGCCCAGCGACGCCAATCCGTTGCTCGCGGCTGATCTTCCCAACCTGCTGATCACCCCTCATGTGGCCTGGGCATCGCGTCGCGCGATGCAGGCGCTGGCCGATCAGGTGACCGACAACATCGACGCCTTTCTGGCCGGACAGCCGCGCAATGTCATGGAATAGCGCGAACGCCGGGCGGCGCGCGCGGGGGGCGGAAAATGGTTTTCCCCGGTTGTTTGTCCGTCGCCACGTCGCTATAGTGGGGGCCTCTCGGAGGGAACCGCCTCCGGCGTGCGGCAGGCGTGCCGTGGCGGCGGGGGGATAAAAAAACAATCATGCGCGCTACTCAGTCCTTGAGCGTCGTTGCGTCGCTCTGTGTCTTCTGGCTTGTGTTGTCCGGCTACTTCACCCCTTTTCTGTTGACCATGGGGCTGGTGTCGGCGCTGGCCATCGTCTGGTTTGCCCGCCGCATGGACGTGATCGACCATGAGGGCCATCCCCTGCACCTGGGGCGCAGCGCGCTCACCTATCTGCCCTGGCTGGTGGTCGAGATCATCAAGGCGGCATGGGATGTGAGCAAGATCATCGTCAATCCCCGCCTGCCGATCAGCCCGACCATGGTGCGCGTCAAGACCTCGCAGAAAACGCCGGTTGGTCAGGTGGTCTACGCCAACTCGATCACCCTCACCCCGGGCACCATTTCGGTGCTGGTCGAGAACGATGAAATCCTGGTCCATGCCCTCACCCGTGAGGGCGCCGAGGCCGTGGTGGAGGGCGACATGGATCGGCGGGTCACCCGTTTCGAGGGCGAATCATGATCTACGCGGTGGTGGTGATCGCCTTGCTGGTGACGCTGGTGATGGCGCTGATCCGTGCCTTTCGCGGGCCCACGGTGTTCGACCGCGCGCTGGCCGGCAACGCGGTCGGCACCGCCAGCATGATGCTGTTGGCGATCTTCCAGTTCATCTCCGGCCGGCCCGAGTTCGTCGATCTGGCACTGGTCTACGGTCTGCTCAACATCATCGGCACCATCGCCCTGCAGAAATTCTTCCGCTACGGCGATCTGGGTGAGCCGGGCGATTCGAAGGCGGACCAGGCATGATCGTGCTCGACATCCTCACCTGGGTGCTGGTTTCGCTGGGCGGCGTGTTCTGCGTGATCGGCGCCACCGGCATGTTGCGCATGCCCGATTTCTTCACCCGCATGCACGCCGCCAGCGTGATCGACACGCTCGGCGCGGGGCTGATCATCGGCGGCCTGATGCTCCAGTCCGGCTTGACCCTGGCCAGCGTCAAGCTGCTGATCCTCGGCGCGCTGATCTTTTTCACCTCCCCGACGGCATCTCACTCGTTGGCCAATGCCGCGCTTTCGCGCGGCGCCAAACCGGTGCTCGCCGATGAAGGAGAGTCATCATCCTGATCAACCTGACCGCCATCGTCCTGCTGACCCTCATGGGTGCGGCAGCCATCGGGATCGCGCGCCAGCGCAACCTGTTCGGGGTCGTCCTGCTGGGCGGCATCTACAGCTTCCTGATGGCGACCCTGCTGGTGGTGCTCGACGCGGTTGACGTGGCGATGACCGAGGCCGCGGTCGGGGCCGGCATTTCCACGGTGCTGCTGCTGGGGGCGATCTATCTCACCGGCGGCACCGAGTCCGGCCCGATCCACAAGCCCTGGCTGCCGTTGTTCGTGGTCATCGTCACCGGCGGCATGCTGGTGTACGGCACGCTCGGCCTGCCCGCGTTTTCCGACCCCCAAGCGCCCATCCACCAGCACGTCGCCCCGCGCTATCTGGCCGAGGCGCCGGTCAAGACCGGGGTGCCCAACGTGGTGACCGCGGTGCTGGCCAGTTACCGGGGCTATGACACGCTGGGCGAGACCACGGTGGTGTTTACCGCCGGCATCGGGGTGATCGCCCTGCTGCGCCGGCGCAAACCACGGGTGCGGCGCGACGATGCCGAGCAGGGGGCAAATCAATGAAGCTGGACATCGTGCTTCGCGTGCTGGCGAAGCTGCTCATTCCGTTTGCCCTGATGTTCGCCTCCTACGTCCAGTTCCACGGCGACTTCGGTCCGGGGGGCGGTTTTCAGGCCGGGGTGATCATCGCCGCCGCGGTCATCTTCTACGCCGTGATCTACGGCCTGCCCAGCGCCCGCAAGGTGGTGCCCGACAGCATCATCGAATCGATGATTGCCCTCGGGGTGCTGATCTATGCCGGCGTCGGAGTGGCCGGCATGCTGCTGGGCGGCAATTTTCTGGACTATTTCGTGCTCGACCACGACAGCGTGCATGGCCAGCATCGCGGCATTTTCTGGGTCGAAGTCGGGGTGGCGGTGACCGTCTCGGCAGTGATGCTCAAGATCTTCTACGTGTTCGCGGCACGCCGCCGCGACGCTGGCGAGGAACAGTCATGAACCTGGCCAGCCACTACAGTTACTTCGTCACCATCCTGCTGCTGATGGTGGGGTTGTTCGTGGTCATCGCGCGCAGCAATCTGATCAAGAAGCTGATCGGCCTGGGCCTGTTCCAGACCGCGGTCTACCTGCTCTACATCGCACCGGGCAAGCTCATCGGCGGCACTGCGCCGATCGTCGCCGAAGGCGTCCAGGTGTATTCGAATCCCTTGCCGCATGTGCTGATCCTGACCGCGATCGTGGTCGGCGTGGCCACCCTCGCGCTGGGCCTGGCGCTGGTGGTGCGGATCAAGGAAACCTATGGAAGCATCGATGAGGAGGCCATCCTCCAGCGCGATGCCGATGACGAATCTGCCGCCAACGACCGCGCCTGATATCTTGCTGACCCAACATCTCCCCATCCTTCTCGTCGTCGTGCCGCTGTTGTCGGCACCGCTGATTGTCCTGCTGCGCAAGCCGTTTCTCAGCTGGTTGATTGCGATGGTCACCAGCGTGGCGACGTTCGGCATTGCCGTCCTGTTGCTCCAGCAGGTGCTCGCCAGCGACGGCGTCATCGCCTACGCCATCGGCAACTGGGAAGCGCCGCTCGGGATTGAGTACCGGGTCGATGCCGTCAACGCCTTTGTCGCCTTGATCGTATCTCTGGTCGGGGTGTTCGTGCTGCCCTATTGCCGGGTCGGCATCGCTGCTGAAGTGCGCCGCGAAGAGCATTACTTGTTCTATGCGATGCTGATGTTGTGCCTCACTGGCCTGCTCGGCATCCTGCTCACCGGTGACGCCTTCAACGTTTTCGTGTTCCTCGAGATTTCCTCGCTCGCGACCTATGTCCTGATTGCCATGGGCCGTGATCGCCGCGCGCTGGTGGCGTCTTACCAGTACTTGTTGATGGGTACGGTCGGGGCTACGTTCTACGTCATCGGTATCGGTATCCTGTACCTGCAGACCGGCACCCTCAACCTGGCCGACATGGCGCAGCGCCTCGTCGGGGTGGGGGATGTGCGCGCCACACTGGCGGCGCTGGCCTTCATCACCGTCGGAGTGTCGCTCAAGATCGCACTCTTCCCACTCCATCTGTGGCTGCCCAACGCCTACGCCTACTCGCCCTCGGCGGTGTCGGCCTTCCTCGCCGCGACCGCCACCAAGGTGTCGATCTACGTGTTGATGCGCTACTACTTCACCGTGTTCGGCGCGGAGACGGTGTTCAACGCCCACAACACCGGGATGATCCTGCTCGCGGTGTCGCTGGCGGCGATGTTCATTCCCGCGGTGGTCGCCATCTTCCAGCGCGACGTCAAGCGTCTGCTGGCCTACTCCAGCGTCTCGCAGATTGGCTACATCACGCTCGGCATCAGCCTCGGCACGGTCGGCGGGCTGACCGCCTCGGTGGCGCATCTGTTCAACCACGCGCTCACCAAGGGCGGTTTGTTCCTGGTGCTGGGCGGGGCGGTGCTGCGCTGTGGCGGCGCCTCGCTGGACCGGCTCGCCGGGCTCGGCCGCACCATGCCGGTCACCGCCTTCGCCTTCGTTGTCGGCGGTCTGAGCCTGATCGGCATTCCCGGCACCGCCGGCTTCATCAGCAAGTGGTATCTGGTGACCGCGGCGATGGCCGAAGGCCAGTGGTGGCTGGCCGGGGCGGTGATGCTCAGCTCGCTGCTGGCGGTGATCTATGTGTGGCGCTTTGTTGAAGTGGCTTATTTCCAGGAACCACCGGGCGACCACCCGCCCGCCGGCGAGGCGCCGCTGTCGATGCTCGTGCCGGCCCTGCTGATGGTCGGCGCCTGCGTCTATTTCGGTCTCGATGCGACCTGGAGCGGTGATCTCGCGGGTCGTGCCGCCACCGCCTTGCTGGAGGGCTGGCAATGAGTGCCTCCATGCAACTGGGCGGCATTCTCGCCACTCCCCTGATCGGGCTGGTGCTTGTGTCGCTGTCGGGGCGCGCGCCCAATCTGCGCGAGGGCATCACCCTGACCACCGCGGTGACCCTGTTTGTGCAGGTGCTCGGGCTGGTGGGCGATGTGCTGGGCGGTGCGCGGCCTGCGCTGACCCTCGTCGAGATGCTGCCGGGAATGTCGCTGGCGCTCGCGGTCGAGCCGCTCGGCGCGTTGTTCGCGCTGATCGCATCGGGCCTGTGGATCGTCAGTTCGCTCTACTCGATCGGCTACATGCGCGGCAACAACGAAAAGAAGCAGACCCGCTTCTTCGTCTGTTTCGCCGGGGCGATCTTTGCCGCGCAGGGCATCGCGCTGGCCGGCAACATGCTGACCCTGTTCCTGTTCTACGAGGCGATGACGCTGATCACCTATCCGCTGGTCACGCATCATGGCACCGAGCACGCGAAGAAGTCGGCGCGCATCTATCTGGGCGTGCTGATGGGCACCTCCATCCTGTTCCTGCTCACCGGCATGCTCGCGACCTATGTGCTGGCCGGTACCCTCGATTTCCGCCAGGGCGGCATCCTCGCCGGGCAGGTTGGCGCGGCCGGCACGGCGGCGCTGGTGGCGCTGTACATGTTCGGCATCGGCAAGGCGGCGCTGATGCCCTTCCATCGCTGGCTACCGGCGGCGATGGTCGCACCCACCCCGGTGTCGGCCCTGCTGCACGCGGTGGCGGTGGTCAAGGCGGGGGTGTTCAGCGTCCTCAAGGTGATCGTGTACGTCTTCGGCGCACAGAATCTGATGGATCTGGGCAGCGCCGACTGGGTGCCGATCATCGCCGGGTTCACCATCGTGGCGGCCTCGGTGGTGGCGCTGCGGGCGGACAACCTCAAGCGCCGGCTGGCCTATTCCACGGTCAGCCAGCTCTCCTACGTGACCCTCGCCGCCACGCTGCTGGCGCCGATCTCGCTGGTCGGCGCGGCGATGCACATCGCCGCCCACGCGGTCGGCAAGATCACGCTGTTCTTCGCCGCCGGCTCGATCTACACCGCCGCCCACAAGACCGAGGTCAGCCAGCTCGACGGCATTGGCCGCCGCATGCCGTGGACCATGACCGCCTTCGCCATCGGCGCGCTGTCGATGATCGGCCTGCCGCCGGCCGCCGGCTTCATCTCCAAGTGGTACATCCTCTCCGCGGCGATGAGCACCGAGCACTGGATCGCGGTCGGGGTGCTGATCCTGAGTACCTTGCTCAACGCCGGTTATTTCATCCCGATCGTGTGGCGCGCCTTCTTCCGAGCCCCGGTGGCGGACGCGCACCATGACGATCACCACGGCCATGGTCACGGCGACCACGGCGAGGCGCCCTGGCTGATGGTGCTGGCGCAGACCGTCACCGCGTCCCTGACGATTGCCCTGTTCCTTTATCACGAGCCGGTGCTCAGGCTGGCCCGTGCAGTGGCGGGAGGAAACTGATCATGCACTGGCTCGTTCGCCCCGAGACCATCCGCAAGCTATGGATTGCCTTCATCGCCATTCTCGCGCTCACCGTGGTGGCCGAGTTCTTCGTCGAGGCCCACCCCCATTTCGGCATCGACGGCTGGCCGGCCTTCAATGCCTGGTACGGCTTCATCGCCTGCGTGATCATGGTCTTCGGCTCCAAGCTGGTCGGCATGATCCTCAAGCGCCCGGATACCTACTATGACGAATGACATGCTGATCCATCCGGGTCTGTGGCTGATTTTCGGCGGCCTGGTGATGGCCTTCGTGCATGGTCGCGCCCGTTCCGTGCTGGCGCTGCTGGTGCCGGCGGTCGCGCTGTGGCTGGTGTGGCAGGTGGGCGATGGCATCTTCGGTCGTGTCGGTTTTCTGGATTACGAGCTTGAATTCGTCCGTGGCGACCGGCTGGCGCGCATCTTCGCCACCATCTTCACGCTCATGGCGCTGGTGGGCGGGGTCTTCGCCCTCAAGCAATCGCATCGCATCGAGGTGCCGGCGGCCTTCGTGTATGCCGGCTCGGCGGTCGGCGCGGTGTTCGCGGGCGATCTCATCACCCTGTTCCTGTTCTGGGAATTGATGGCGGTCGGCTCCACGCTGGTGATCTGGGCCGGCGGGGCAGGGGCCCGCGCGGCGTCGATGCGCTACCTGATGGTGCACCTCTTCGGCGGGGTGGTGCTGATGGCCGGCATTACCGGCCACGTGGCCGGCGGTGGATCGCTGAGCTTCCAGGCCATGCAGCCCGACTCGCTCGCCCACTGGCTGATCCTCATCGGCTTTCTCATCAACGCCGGCGCACCGCCGTTTTCCGCCTGGCTGCCCGATGCCTACCCGCAGGCCAGCTGGAGCGGCACGGTGTTCCTCTCCGCGTTTACCACCAAGACCGCGGTGTATGTGCTGCTGCGCGGCTTCCCCGGCGCCGAGGTCCTGATCCCGATCGGGCTCTACATGGCGGTGTACGGGATCGTGTATGCGATTCTCGAAAACGACATGCGCCGCATCCTGGCCTACTCGATCATCAACCAGGTCGGCTTCATGGTCACCGGCATCGGCATCGGCACCGAGATGGCGCTCAACGGCGCCGCCGCCCACGCCTTTGCCCACATCATCTACAAGGCGCTGCTGCTGATGTCCGCCGGCGCGGTGTTCTACCAGACCGGCAAGACCAAATGTACCGATCTGGGCGGCCTGTTCCAGAGCATGCCGCTCACCACCATTTGCGGCACTATCGGCGCGCTGGCGATCTCGGCCTTCCCGTTCACTTCCGGCTTCGTCACCAAGTCGATGATCTCCCAGGCCGCCGCCGATCAGCACATGATGGCGGTGTGGATGCTGCTGGCCGCCGCCTCGGCCGGGGTGTTCCTCCACGCCGGCATCAAGTTCCCGTGGTTCGTGTTCTTCCAGAAGGACTCCGGCCTGCGCCCGCCCGATCCCCCCTCCAGCATGCGCTGGGCGATGATCATCTTCTCCGCCTTCTGCATCGGGCTGGGCGTCTATCCTGATCCGCTCTACGCCATCCTTCCGCATCCGGTCGACTACGTGCCCTACACCGGCACCCACGTCGTCTCGCAGTTGCAACTGCTGCTGTTCTCCGGGCTGGCGTTCTTCCTGCTGCTCAATTTCCTCAAGCGCACCCTCACCATCACCCTGGACGTGGACTGGTTCTACCGGCGCGCCGGCACCGCCATCGTCCGCAGCGCCACCGCCGGTTTGTCGGCCGCGCTGGCGGCCTTCGGCCAGAGCGTGAGCGGCGGCTTGGGGGCCTTCGGCGCCATGCTCTTCCGCCACTACGGACCCACCGGGGTCGCGGCGCGGACCTGGCTGTCCGGCAACATGGTGCTGTGGGTGGCCATCCTGCTGCTGATGTATCTGGTCTTGTACTACATCGTCTGAGTGCGCCTTGCCGCGTGTTCCGGGCCGGCCTCGCGCCGGCTTTTCTTTTCCCCCGCCGGTCTCGCCGGCATACTGATCACCCCCGTCGTCCGCCCGCCACGCCCATGAACAAGCGCCCCCCCGCCAGTCCGCCGCCTGCCCGTCGCCGCCTGCAGCGCGCGCCTGCCCCCGAACCGGTCGTCGCACCCGCCGCACCGCCCGAAGGGATCCGGCTCTCCAAGCTGATGTCAGAGCGCGGGCTGTGCTCGCGACGCGAGGCCGACGCCCTGATCGAACGTGGCTGGGTGCGGGTCAATGGCGTGGCGGTCAGCGAGCTTGGGGTCCGGGTGCAACCCGACGTTGCCATCGAGCTCGACCCGCGCGCCCGCGCCAGTCAGGCCGAGCGCGTCACCGTGCTCATCCACAAGCCGGTCGGTTACGTCTCCGCCCAGCCTGAGGACGGCCATCCCGCCGCGGTTGCGCTGGTGGTGCCCGACCATCTCGCCCCCGGCGGTCCGCGTCGTTTCGAGCGCCGTCATCTCAAGGGCCTCGCCCCCGCCGGCCGGCTCGACATCGACTCCACCGGCCTGCTGGTGATGACGCAGGACGGCCGCATCGCCCGGCAGCTCATCGGCGACGACAGCACGATTGACAAGGAATACCTGGTTCGCGTCGAAGGTACGCTCAGCCCCCAAGGCCTCGCCCTGCTCAACCACGGCCTCAGCCTCGACGACCGGCCGCTGCGCCCCGCGCAGGTGAGCTGGCAGAACAAGGAGCAACTGCGCTTCATCCTCAAGGAAGGCCGCAAACGCCAGATTCGCCGCATGTGCGAACTGGTCGGCCTGCGCGTCGTCGGCCTCAAGCGGGTGCGCATCGGCAAGGTGATGCTGGGGGATTTGCCGCTGGGGCAGTGGCGGTACTTGCGGGCGGGAGAGGGGTTTTAGGAAACGCTCAGCCCGGCGCCGGTTTTCCCTTGGCTTTTGTTCGGGTGCGTTTGGCTTGGGGTGAGCGGTAGGTGGGTTGGCGCAGGCGGGCATGGAGGGCGTCGAACGCCAGGGGTTTGTCGAACAGGAAGCCCTGGACGTAGCCGCAGCCGTAGGACTGCAGGAAGTTGAGCTGATCGGGGGTCTCGACCCCTTCGGCGACGGTGGTGAGGCCGAAGGCGTCGGCCATCTGCAGGATGGCGCGGATCATGGCGGCATCGGTGGGGTCGGTGGTGATGTCCCGCACGAAGGATTTGTCGATCTTGATGATGTCGGCCGGAATGCGCTTGAGGTAGTTGAGCGAGGAGTAGCCGGTACCGAAATCGTCGATGGCGATCTGGCAGCCTTCGTCCTTGAAGCGGGTCAAAATCTTCACGTAGTCCATGTTGTCCGAGAGCTTGAGGCTTTCGGTGACTTCGATGGTGACCTGGTGATTGCGGGTCAGGCGGCTCTCGCGCAGGCAGGCGATCAGGCGCTCGATGTGGTCGCGCGCAACGAACTGGGCCGCGGAGAGGTTGAAGGAGAGGAACAGGCCGGGCCCGCTGGCGTCGATGTCGGCCCATTGGGCGAGGCTGGTCTCGATCAGCCACTGGCTCATCGGGACGATCATGCCGTTCTGCTCCGCAACCGGGATGAACTGCTCGGGCGGAATCGGCCCCTTGGCGGGATGATGCCATTGCATGAGCGCCTCCGCCCCGGCCAGGCTCATGTCGGAGAGGCGGACAATCGGCTGGTAGTGGATGTGCATGCGGTCCTGCTCCATCCCGATGCGCATTTCGCGGTCCATCCAGTAGCGCTTGTTGGCCTCGTCCTGCATGCGGTGGGTGAAGAAGCAGAAAGTGTTGCGGCCGTTCTTCTTCGCTTCGTACATGGCGCTGTCGGCGTTCTTGAGCAGCGCTTCCGGGGTGTTCCCGTCCATCGGATAGACCGTGACGCCGATGCTGGTGGCGGTTTGCAGAGTTTGACCGCCGATGGTCAGCGGCTTGCGCACGGCGGCGAGGATCTTGTCGGCCACCGGGGCGATGTCTTGCGTGTCGCCCAGATCGTTGAGCAGCACGATGAATTCGTCGCCGCCCATCCGTCCGACGGTGTCCGAATCGCGCAGCGCCGACTTGATCCGCTGCGCGGTGGTCCGCAGCAGGTCGTCGCCGGCGCCGTGGCCGAGTGCGTCGTTGATGGACTTGAAATGGTCCAGATCCATGAACATGACGCCGAACATATGGCTGGTGCGTCGCGCGTTCGACAGCATCTGGTTGAGGCGGTCCATGATCAGGTGGCGGTTGGGCAGGCCGGTGAGCGAGTCGATCGTCGCCTGACGCTCGATGGTCGCCTGGGCACGCTTGGCCTCGGTGATGTCCCGATACACCGCGATGTGACGCACGATCTCGCCCGCGTCATCCCGAAGGACGTTGATCGACAGCCAGTAGATGCCCAGTTCGCCGTTCTTGCTCAGATTCTGGATCTCGCCTTGCCAGGCCCCGCTGCTGAGCAGGACCTCCCACATCTGCTTGTAGTACTCCGGCGGTTGTTCGCCCGATTTCAGGATTTTCGGACGCTGACCCAGCAGTTCGTCCGCCGTGTAACCCGTCATGCGGCTCATGGCCGGATTGCTGGCGATGATGCGGTTCTGGGCATCGGTGACCAGCGTGCCTTCGGAGGCATGTTCGAAGACCGTGGCCGACAGGCGAAGCTTTTCTTCCGCCACCTTGCGTTCGGTCTCGTCGATGATGGTGATGACCGCGCCGTTGGCGCCACGGCGGGATTCATCGAGGTAGGGCGTGATGCGGACTTCGAAATACCGGCCGTCGTCTCGCGTCATGCCGAACTGACAATGTGCCGAGGTCTTGATGACCGAGCCCACCCGTTTGAGCAGATCGGGGATGTGCGAGTGGGTGACCACGGTCGCCAGATTGGCCCGGACCCCCTGCTGGAGGTCGAAGAAAGCAAGTGCGACCTTGTTGAAGCGGGTCACCACGAGGCTGGCATCGACCACCACGATGGCCTTGTAGACGCTGTCGAGAATGTTCGACAGGTCGCTGTTGGCCTCGCTCAGTTCATGGGTGCGGGTGCCCAGTTCATCATTGAGCGTGATGAGTTCTTCGTTGGACGCTTGCAGTTCTTCGTTCGCCGTCTCCAGTTCTTCGTTGGACGCCTGCAGCTCCTCATTGGCCGCCTGCGCTTCCTCGTTGAGCGACTGCAATTCTTCGTTGGCGGTTTCGAGCTCTTCGATGACGGTCTGCAGGTTTTCCCGGTTCAGTACGATTTCCTGCTCGAGTTCGACGATGCGATCAGCCGCCTCGGGTCCGCCTGGGGCATCGGCCGATACGGCCACGCGATCCTGGACCTGCTCGAAACACACCAGCAGCAGACTGGGATCGTCCGAGTCGGCATTGCCGACATAGTGCATCGCGAGCGTGAAGTGCTTCGGCTGGCCGCCAATTTCCAGCCTGATCGGATTGCTCAGTGCACTCTCGCGGGTGCGGCTGACGCGATGAACGAAGGCTCTGAGCTCGGCGCGGAAGGGCGGCTTGATGAGCGCGAAGGCGTTGAAATCGGCCTTGCCGTTGCGGATCGTCAGGAAGGGGCCGCACTCGCCGAAGATCTCCAGGATCTCGCCCGCGCCAGTGATGAGCAGGCTCGCCGGCGCATACAGTTCGAAGAGGCGGTCATGGGCCAGGGCGCTGTTGTTGGGCGGGATGCGCTCCAGATTCGGCAAGGCAATATCATTGCCGGATAGCGCCCGGGTGTGCGGAAAGGGCGTCATGGCGAGCGCCGTGCCTGGACGCTTGACGTACACCTTGCACTTGCGGTCTTTCTCGACGAATAAGGTGCCGAGTCGGCCGATCGACTCGGATTTGCCCAGGAACAGGATGCCGTTGCTGCGCAGGGCGTAGTGGAAGACCTTGACCACCCGTTCCTGCAACTCCGGCTTGAAGTAGATCAGCAGGTTGCGGCAGCTCACCATGTCGAGCCGCACGAAGGGCGGGTCCTGGACCAGGTCTTGGCGCGCGTACAAGGTCATGTTGCGCAACGCCTTGTCGATCCGGTAGAGCCCGTCCTGTACGGTGAAATAGCGCGCAATCAGCTTGCCGTCGATGGCGCTGAGCGCGGCTTCGGGATACACGCCGTTGCGGGCGAACTGGACCGCGTCGCCGTTGATGTCGGTGGCAAAGAGCTGGATGCGGTACTTGTCGCGCTCCTCGCCCAGTTCTTCGGAGAGCAGGATCGCGAGCGTGTAGACCTCTTCCCCGGTGGCGCAGCCGGGTATCCAGATGCGGATGTCGTCGCCGGGGCGTTTGGTCCTGAGCAGTTCGTGAAGCGATTTGCGCAGCGCCTCGAAAGACTCCGGGTCGCGGAAAAACGAGGTAACGCAGATCAGGAAGTTGCTGGCCAGCTCGGCCAGTTCGTACGGGTGAGAGCCGATGTATTCGCCGTAGGCATCGAGGTTGGCAATCTGCATCGCCGCCATGCGGCGCATGATCTGCCGGGTGATCGTGGCGTCCTTGTAGTTGGAGAAATCCATCCCGAAGTGAGTGGCGATCTGGCGCACGATGCCGCGAATGGTGGACGGCGGCGTCTCGCCCACCTCGTCCGAGAGCGGCGCGCGCGGCAGCATCACGATGGAACGCAGCTGGTCCGCGATCTCATGCGGCGGCAGCACCAGGTCGGTCCCGCCGGCCCGGATCGCGGCGTTGGGCATGCTGTCGTACTTGGCGGACTTGGGCTCCTGGGCGATCGAAATGCCGCCAGCGGCCTTGATCGCCTTGATACCGTGCGCACCGTCCGAGCCCGTGCCGGAGAGAATCACCCCGATGCTGCGGTCCTCCTGATCGTCCGCGAGGCTCATGAAAAAGCGGTCGACCGAGGGTTTGGGGCCGATGGTGTTGGTCGGCTTGCTGATCCGCAGCTTGCCGTTGACCACCGTGATGTCGGTATTGGGTGGCGCCACATAGATGGTGTCGGCCTGCGGGGGCTGATTGTTGGACGCCTCCTGGACCTTGAGCCGGGTTTCGCGGGCCAGCAACTCGACCATCAGGCTGCGGTGGTCCGGCGACATGTGCTGGGCCAGGATGTAGGTCATGTTGGCATGCGCCGGCAGGTTGGCGACGAACGGCCGCAAGGCCTCGAGCCCGCCCGCGGAAGCGCCGATGCCGACGTAGTAGAGGGGCTCCGCCTCGTCCTGCGCCGCCACCTCGCCCGGCGCACCAGACGCTGCGGCCGCGCGTCGCCGTTTGCGCGTCGCAGGGGTCGGGCGATCGCCGGCGGGCGAGGTCACCGTCTGCGGTTCCTCAGGGTGGGCGGTTCTTGGCGTGCTGGCTTTGCGAGGCATGGCGTGTCCCTGATGATGAAAGACAGTGCGTCATCAGAGGCTCATGATAAACAACTCGGCCGCTAAACCCTACCCGTATGGCGGTGGTTCATCTTGTTGAAGCGGCCCCGTGGCGGTGACCCCCTTGCCTTGCTGGGGTCGCTATTCATCGGGTGCCGGGGCGAGCCTGGAAGCGCTGGTCTATACTCCCCTGACTCAATCAGATCCGCCGACCGCGCATGATCCGATTCGCGTTCCTGCTGTTTGGCCTCTTGGGGACCGCTTTTTTGCCCACGGCGGTGGCGGCCGGCGGACGTGTCGAGGCGCGTGAATGCCCGAGTGCGGTGACCACGCTGATGGGCGATGAACTGGTCCGCGAGGGGACGCTGAGTCTCGACGTGCTACAGGCCGCGCCGAATGTGTCTGTGGGCGGCGCATCGGGCACCCTCAATCTGCGCGGGCTGGGCAATCGCATGACGCTGATCAACGGCCGGGGTGTGGACGCCACCGGCTTCAACGGCATCGACCTGGTCGATCTGCAGCGGGTCGAGGTCCTGCGCGGACCGCAAGGTGCCCTGTTCTGCAAGACCCAAGACAATGCGACGTGGCGTGCCGACACGGCGGCGACGCCCGGACAGCTGACTTTGCCGGCGTTCAGCTTTGTGGTCCCCTATGCCAAGGATAAGGATCTGTCGGCGCGCATTTCGGTCGGCAAGCCCTTCGGGATACTGAATGGCGAATATCTGTCCGCGCACGACTGGATTCGCGACGTGTATGCCCCGTTCTCCCTGCTGTGCCGGTCTGACGAGGGGATGCCGGCGGATCTGGGGCTTGGAGATCGTTTTGCGTTCCGAGTACCCGGCGACCAGCAGCGCCTGGACTGGGTGCTGGGTCAGAGTGACGCGATCAATCCCTACTGTTTCAAGCTGCCCGACCTGGACGGCTTTGCCTGCGAGAGCGCCGCCGGGGGCGATCCTCAGGCAGGCTGGGACCGTCTGGCAAAATTTCAGGCGGACGGCTACCTCGCCGACCTCGAATGGGCCGGCTGCGAGGAGTTCTACCCCGAGTCCGATGCCCGTGGCTGCCTGCGCGGCGTGCAACGTTTCCCTGAGAAGGCACTTCACTTCGGCGGTCGCCTCGATGGGGTGTTGAGCAACCCGTTTGACCGCCAGCCGGTGGGCGGTGCCAAGGTATTGCTGGGGCCGCTGTCGCCGACGCCGTTCTTTGACCCCGGTCCGCGTGCCGGCGACGAGGGCGGCCCGATCCTTGGCCGCACGGATGCGCTCGGCAACTATCGGCTTTCCTTGGCCGAGGTGCAGGGCGCGCCTATTGAGCTCAGCGTCGCCAAGGGCTGCGCGCAACACACCACGGTGGCCATCGCCGATCCGCCGACGCCGCCGACCCCTCGGCCCGAGCCGCCGCAAGGCAGTCAGATCTGTGGCCCGGACGTGACCGACAAGGTCGTAGATATCTTAGGTTTCATGAAGCGCAAATGGGACGGTTGGAGCGCGGCCGAGCGCAGCACCCACTGCACCAAGATCGTGAATCCGGCCACCGCGCTGGGCGCCTGGGACATGGATCCCTTCTCGCCGACTTCCTACAAGGACCTGCGCATCGCCCCCAACTACTGTGCGATTCCCGACTGGCCCTGCGGATCGACGGTGGAGTTCTTTGGCTACTGCTTGCCGTCCCAGGTGGTCAATTACGTGCAGTGGGGTGCCATGACGCGGCTGTGCGACATCGACGCGACTGGGCTGTTCCTGCATGCCTCGCGCGATACGGCCAACTCGCTGCTCTCGACGGTCAAGAACGTGGTGACGCTCAACTGGGGGCAGGTGCGCAATCCGGTCGAGAGCAAGAACTACGAGGGGCAGTACGCCATGTCGGCGATCGGCGCAGCATTCGCCACGCGCGCCAATGACCCGGATTTTGCCCGGCGTGTGATGAAGCGGCTGCTTGACCGCTATGTCCGCGAGGCGGGCGATACCTGGTGGCAGATGGATGGCACGGGTTGTGCGCCCTCCTGCGAGGAGACTGCCGGCGCCGAGTTGATCAAGGGCAAGCTCGAGACTCTGGGATGGGGGTTTCAGTGGGGTGAAACGAAGTCCAACCTGCGCGAGGAACGCGTCGAGCGGGAGTTGAAGGAGCTGCGAGAACGGCGCGGCGGAGGCGGATGACCAGGATGCGACTTGGAATGCGGATGCTGTTCGCTCTGTGGCTGGCCAGTCTCGCGCCCGGCAGCCTCGCCGCGAGCGCCGATCCGTATGCGGGTTCGTCCGGCAGTTGGGGGCAAGCCTATGCGGATCAGTGGGGGCTGACGGCCATCGGCTGGCAAGCGCAGGTCGTGGCGGAACCCCTGGCCGAAGTGCTGGTGGCGATCATCGACACCGGCCTCGATTACTACCATCCCGATCTGGCCGGCGTGCGGCTCTACAGCAACCCGGATGACGTCCTCAATGGCCGCGACGATGACGGTAACGGCTACGTGGACGATGTGATCGGCTGGAATTTCGTCGACGGCAATGGCAACCCCTGGGATCAGGCCGGTCACGGCACCCATGTGACCGGTGTCATCGCGGCGACCACCGGCAACGGCCGGGGGGTGGCCGGTATCGCGCCGAACGTGCGCATCATGCCCCTGAAAGTGCTCAACTTCATTGGCCGCGGCACCACCACGCGGGTCGCCGAGGCCATCTACTACGCGGTGTCCAAGGGCGCACGCGTCATCAACCTGTCGTTGGGCGGCGAGGCGCCCTCGATGGCCCTGCAGCGGGCGGTGGACCATGCCGCGCGCCACCAGGTGCTGGTGGTGTTGGCAGCGGGCAACGCGGGCAAGGAGATGGCGCAACCGCGCTTCGTCGACCAGCCGAATCTGATCACGGTGGGAGCGATCGACCCAGCCAGGGTGCGCGCCGGGTTTTCCAACTACGGCCCTGGTGTCGATCTGGTCGCGCCGGGGACGGACATCCTCTCCCTTCGGGCGCGACGCACCGACGTGTCGCTGGTGGCCGGGCTGGCCGACTACGCAGCGGGCCAGAATTTCGTCGGGCGTGGCGCTCACTATTACCGGGCCAATGGCACCTCTTTCGCGGCCCCCTTTGTCACCGCGGCGGCGGCCCTGCTCATTGGACGTGACCCCAAGCTGGATGCCACGTCGGTCAAGCGCATGCTGCTGCAGTCGGCGAAAGACCTCGATATTCCCGGCGTGGACAACCAAACCGGTTACGGCCTGCTCGATCTGCCGGGGAGCCTCAAACAAGCACCAGAACGCTTCATCGATGCCCGCGTAACCGGGTTGGGGGTCGTGCAGCGGGCCGACGGCCTGTTTATCCAGGTGTCTGGAATCGCGCGTGCCGATCGCTTCGGCGAGGCTTGGGTGGAAACGGGTAAAGGCGACGACCCGACGAATTGGCGCAAGGCGGAGGCTCGATTGACCTCTCCTGTCTCGCAGGGGCTTCTGGCGGAGTTGCCTGCCGGGGTGTTTGATGCCCCCGGGCGGTGGACAGTGCGGTTGACCGTCACCCATGCTGATGGGACGCGCCGGGAAGCGCGCAGCGTGCTCGACATTGAATGACACAGGATAGCCGGGACGTGTCAGACGCGTTGCGTTCAGCGACAACACGATTTCAAGGTGGATAACGGAGGAAAACACATGAAGATCACCACACGGAATGCCGCGCGCTGCGGCCTGCTCCTTGGCGGAATGCTGATCGCCACCACGGCGGCTGCGGTCTCCAATCTGACCGTCAGCACGCCGGGTAGCACTGCGACCAAGCTGTCCCTCTTCAACCGGGCCAACACCCAGGTGGCCAGCGGGGTGGGTGGGCTGACCGCGACCGCGATCGACGCGGGCGGCTACACGCTACGTGTCGAGACGCCCACGGGTCTGGTGACGACCGACATCGCACTGGATGATGATTCGACCTGCACCTACAACGTGGACACCAGCAGCGGCAAGGCCGAACGTATCCGCTGTGTGCCGCTGATGGACCAGCAACAGCAGCAACAGGAGGGCTGGTCGCTCATTGGGATGGGCGGCTACAAGCGCTCGCCGTTCTCGGCCGACGTGAACACCCAGTTCGGCAACGGTTCGACGGATCTGGACGACAGCGGCTGGCGGTTCAGCCTGGAGACCCGGCGCTACATCCGCACCACCTCCAGTGGTCGGGTCTTCGCCTGGGCCGGTGTCGATTTGTTCAGCGGCATCGACAAGAGAGACCTCTTCCTCGATGTCCACCCCACTGCCGGCAACGACACCGGTGCGGCCCTCAAAGAGGAGTACGGTTTCCGTCTCGGCATTGGCCAGTCGTGGAAACTGGGGGGCGGTCTGACCCTCGACGGTATGCTCGGACTGCATGGCACCCGGGTCGAGGGGCAGTTGATCACCGACGAATCCGGCGGTGGTGGCGTACGCGAAACCTTCGCCGAGCGTAAATGGCTCTTCGGACCGACGGTCGGCCTTGGCCTGAGCTATCCCCTGAGTGGTATGCCCAATGCCTTTTTCCATACTCGCGCGACCTTCGACTACATGCCCGAGTTGAGCATCTCGGGACGTTCGTCCAACGCCTTTGACTACTCAACCCGCATCGATGGGGGGTGGCAGCCTTCGCTGCAGTTCGGCATCGGTTCTTCCTTCTGATGTCCCGGCCCCCGGTGGCGATGATCGCCAGCGCAGCGCTGGTGCTCATCGCCACCACCGCTGGCTGTGCCTCTCCGCCCACCGGGGGAGGAGAAGCTGGCGTGGATGATCCACTGGTGGCCTCGGGCGTGGACCGGGACGCGACGCTGGCCGCCTTCTCGGTGTGTCATGGTTACGGCTGTGCCGCGCTTCACCTGATTGGTCTGTCGCCGGCTCAGCAGCGACAGCTGCGCGCGCTGTTCGATCCGCCCCCATCAAGCGCGAGCGAGGAGCGTGACCGCATCGCTCACGCCATCGCCTACCTGGAAAAGGTGACCGGCGAACGTCTGGGAACCAGTGCCGACCGAGCGCGCACTCCGTACACTGGCGGCGACCTCGACCAGCTCGACTGTGTCGACGAGTCGATCAACACCTCGACCTATCTGCACATGCTCAAGCAGGCGGGGCTACTCAGATGGCATGGGGTGAGCGCACCAGCCCGGCGATACCGATTCCTCAATTTCGGGGTGCACTACACGGCGGTGATTCTGGAGCAGGTGAGTATCGCAACTGACACTGCGTATGCCGTCGATGCCTGGTTCCATCCCAACGGGGCCGCGCCGGAAATCGTCGAGCTGGGACGGTGGCGGCGTGGCTGGATGCCGGGTGATTGATCCCCTGCCAGGGTGGGATGTCGGTCAGGCCGGCATCACGCCAAGATTTGCAGAATGCTGATGCCTTCCGGCAAGGCACAGTTCATCCGCCGGAAACAGCGGCACGCGATGTCAGCCGCGAGGGCTTTAGTCGGGCCAGGAGCGTGCTTGGGCGCAGGGGCGTGATGAGTGCATCCCAGTCCACCGCGTCGAGGGTGTTCTTGACCAGCAGGCCGAGTTCGGTATCGCCTTCCATCACCAGCCGGCGGCTGAAGAACAGGGTGTCGGGGTCGTCTTCGCGCAGCGCCAGCGCGAGGTAGTCGCGCAGCGTGGCGCTGAGTGTGAGGTCGGCGGGGGCGCGGTCGAAGCGTGGCTGGAAGCCGCGCGGGCCGAATCCATAGCGCAGGCTCAGGCCGGCGTCGGTGATGTTCAGTTGCAGGCGCTTGCCGGTCAGCGGCTGGAGTTCGTCACGCGGCAGGATGCGGTCGAGGGCGAGGTTGAGCG
>JAGRFO010000063.1 GCA_020446005.1 Rhodocyclaceae bacterium
CGCGGGCGGCGGCGTCGATGTCGGCGCGCAGCGTGGCGTCGGCCTGCGGCAGATCCGAGAGACCATCGCGCAGCGCCTTGAAGTACAGCATCGTCCCGCCGGTGAGGAGCGGAATGCGGCCGCGCGCGGTGATCTGGGCCATGGTCTGCAGCGCATCGTCGCGAAAACGGGCGGCCGAGTAGGCTTCTTCGGGCGACAGGAGGTCGATCAGGTGATGCGGGCACAGCGCCTGCTCGGCGGCGCTGGGCTTGGCGCTGCCGATGTCCATGTCGCGGAACACCAGCGCCGAATCGACGCTGACGATTTCGACCGGCAAGGTCTCGGCCAGCGCCAGCGCACAGGCGGTCTTGCCGCTGGCGGTGGGGCCGAGCAGGACCAGGGCGGGGGGCAGGGGCGCGGCGGGCATGGTCGCATTCTAACGTGCGGCCACGTGCTCACTGGCCGCGCAGGAAGAAGCGGTCGAGCTCGGCGAGCGAAAACTGGGTCCAGGTGGGGCGGCCGTGGTTGCACTGGCCGGCGCGCTCGGTGGCCTCCATCTGACGCAGCAAGGCGTTCATTTCCGGCACGGTGAGCGTGCGGTTGGCGCGCACCGCGCCGTGGCAGGCCATGGTGGCGAGCAGTTCGTTGCGCCGCGCGGTCACCACCTGCGAGGCGGGCATGTCGTCGAGTTCCGCCAGCACGGCGCGAACCAGTTCGGCCACGTTGGCTGATGCCAGCAAGGCCGGCACGCTGCGCACCGACAGCGCCTGCGGACCGGCGGGGCTGACTTCGAAACCCATGCCGGCGAGCACCTCGGCGCAGGCGTCGGCGGTCGCCATCTCGCGCGGCGAGAGCTGGAGCACCGCCGGGATGAGCAGGCGCTGCAGCGACGGCGCGCCGTCAAGGACGGTCTTGAGGCGCTCGTAGAGAATCCGTTCGTGCGCCGCGTGCATGTCCACCAGCACCAGCCCGTGGGCGTTCTGGGCGAGGATGAAGATGCCGTGCAACTGGGCCAGCGCAAAGCCCAGCGGCGGGGCTTCGCCGGCGGGTGTGTCGGGCATGGCCGGTGTTGGGCGGACGCTGGTGTCGGAGGTGGTTGGGCGGGCGGCGCTGGCAAAGTCGTAGTAACTGCGCGCGCTCGACTCCATCACCAGCGGGCTTTGCTGCGAGGTGCCGGCAAAGCGGGGGAAGGGCGTGGGTGGCGTATCCGGGGCGGTCGCTTGGGGGGCCGGGGCGGCGTCAACGGCGCCGGCCTGGGCCAGGCTGCGCTCCAGCGCGTGGAAGATGAACTGGTGCACCGCGCGTGATTCACGGAAGCGCACCTCGATCTTGGCCGGGTGGACGTTGACATCGACGCTGCGCGGGTCGATGTCGAGGAACAGCACATAGGCCGGATGGCGGCTGCCGTGGAGGATGTCGCGGTAGGCCTCGCGGATGGCGTGGGTGACCAGCTTGTCGCGCACGAAGCGGCCGTTGACGAAAAAGTATTGTGCGTCGCGGCTGGCGCGCGAATAGGCCGGTAGCGAGGCAAACCCCGTCAGCCGCAGCGCGCCGGCGTCGGCGTCGACCGTTCGCGCCTGAGCGAGAAAGTCGTCCCCCATCAACAGCCCGACGCGGCGGGTGGCGTCGCCAGCGGGCAGGCGATGGCTGACCCGGCCGTTGTGGCTCAGCTGCATCGCCACCTCGGGCCGCGCCAGCGCGACGCGGCGGAAGGCATCGTCGCAGTGGGCGAATTCGGTGCCTTCGGTCTTGAGGAATTTTCGCCGCGCCGGGGTGTTGTGGTAGAGGTCCTGCACATCGACCACGGTGCCGTGGTTGAGCGCCGCCGGCGATGGCGTCGCGCCTGGCCCGTCCACCCGCCAGGCATGGCCGGCGCCGCGCGCGCGGCTGGTGAGGGTGGTGCGCGCCACCGAGGCGATGGCGGCCAGCGCCTCGCCGCGAAAACCCATCGTGGCGACCCCTTCGAGATCGTCGAGTGAGCCGATCTTGCTGGTGGCGTGGCGTTCCAGCGCGAGGGCGAGGTCGGCCTTGTCGATGCCGCAGCCGTCGTCGCTGACCCGGATGCGCCGTGCGCCGCCACCGTCGAGGCTGACCTCGATTGCCTGCGCGCCGGCGTCAACCGCGTTCTCCAGCACCTCCTTGAGCACCGAGGCCGGCCGTTCGACCACCTCGCCGGCGGCGATCTGGTTGATGAGTGGGTCGGGCAGGCGGCGGATGGCGGGCATGGCTTGGGTGGTGTGGCGTTCAATGGCGCGATTATAAAGGCATGGCGCCGCGTCGCCCGACGAACCCGCGGGCGCACCGCGACGTGTTGCGCAGACGAGCGGCGGCCGAGTTGGGTATCATGCCGGCACTTGTGTTTTTGCGCTGCGTCATGGAACTGATCGCCACCTTCGTCGACATCATCCTGCATCTGGACAAGCACCTCGCCGTGCTGCTGGCCGACTACGGCACGTGGATTTACGCGATCTTGTTCATGATCATCTTCTGCGAGACCGGGCTGGTGGTGACGCCCTTCCTGCCCGGTGATTCCCTGCTTTTCGTGGCCGGCGCGCTGGCCGCTACCGGCGGGATGGACATCCAGATTCTGTGCGCCACGCTGCTGGTTGCGGCGGTGCTTGGCGACAACCTGAACTACTGGATCGGGCGCAGCATCGGCCCTCGGGTGTTCCGCTGGGAGCAGTCGCGGCTGTTCAACCGCGCGGCCTTCGACAAGACCCACGCCTATTTCGAAAAGCACGGCGGCAAGACCATCATCATCGCCCGCTTCCTGCCCATCGTGCGCACCTTCGCGCCCTTCGTGGCCGGCGTGGCGAAAATGACCTACAGCCGCTATCTGCCGCTCGATTTTCTTGGCGGCTGCATCTGGATTTTCTCGCTTACTCTGGGCGGCTATCTGTTCGGCAACATCCCGTTCATCAAGAACAATCTGAGCTTCGTGATCCTCGGCATCATCGCGCTGTCGCTGTTGCCGATCTTCATCGGCTGGCTGCGTCACCGCCGTGAAGCGGCAGCCTGAGATGCGCCAGACGATGCGCTCCGGCTGGCTGATGGCGGCGCTGCTGGCGTTGCTGGTCGGCTGTACCTCATACGGTTCGGGGCCGGCGTCGTCGCGCAAGGAGGGGTTTTCGATGTCGGATCTGGCCAAGTCCGACATCGACAAGGTGACCGAAACCCACCACCGCCAGATGTTCGCCTCCCTGCGCCGGCTGACGCTCAAGTTCTACCGGCGCAATCCGGCCGAGTGGCGCAAGCGCGGGCAGGCCAGCGCCGAGGCCGCGGTGGCCGACCTGTTCGACCGCGACCACCGCTGGCGGCTGGAGGCGCTCAACTACCGGCGCGGCGCGGAGGCGGTGCAGATCGCGCTCAATCCGGACTACCGTGGCGATCGCGTGCAGGCGTTGATGGCCGGGCTGGCGGGCATGGTGCAGATCGCGCTGGGCGATCGCGCGGCCTTTTACCTGCTCGACGAGGTGGACCCGCAGCGGCTGTACAATGCCGCGCGCAATTTCGAGATCGCGGCCTGGAAGCTGGCGCACGCCCGCGATGGCGATGGCCGCCTGCTACTGCTGTCCAATGAAGCCGGGCCGGTCGCCAATCTGAGCTTCGAGCGCGAATTCGGCCGCCTGATCGGCTCGCTCGACCTGCTCGCCGATATCATGGCCGAGCGCGAAGGGCGCACCATCAGCCGTGTCATCCAGAACGCCGCCACCGCCGTTTTCCTTCCCTTGTAAACAGGCACGCCTTTCATGAAGTCCATCGTCATCCTGATCTCCGGCCGCGGCAGCAATATGGAAGCCATCGTGCGCGCCGCCATCCCCGGCGCGCGGGTGACGGCGGTGATCAGCAATCGCCCGCAGGCCGCCGGCCTGCGCTTTGCCGCCGATCACGGCATCGCCACCGAGGTGGTCGACCACACCGCCTTTGACGACCGCGAGGGGTTCGACGCCGCGCTGGCCGAGACGATCGATCGTCATGCGCCTGATCTGGTGGTGCTGGCGGGTTTCATGCGGGTGCTGACCGCCGGTTTCGTGCGCCACTACGAAGGGCGGATGATCAACATCCACCCCTCGCTGCTGCCGGCCTTCACCGGCCTGCACACCCACCAGCGGGCGATCGACGCGGGTGCGCGGGTGGCCGGGACGACGGTGCACTTCGTCACCGCTGAGCTCGACTGCGGGCCGATCATCGTGCAGGCCTGTGTGCCGGTGCAGCCCGACGACGACGCCGACGCGCTGGCCACGCGCGTGCTGGTGCAGGAGCACCGCATCTTTCCCCAAGCGGTGCGCTGGATCGTCGAGGAGCGGGTGCGCATCGAGGATGGCCGGGTGGTGGTCAGCGCCGCGCCGGCCGCGGCGGCGCTGATCAATCCGGCGTTGGACGTGGCCTGATGCGCTCGGCCGTGATTCGCTGGTTCGCGTTCTGCTTCGGTGTGGCGTTGTCGATTGCGGCACCCGCCGAGACGACCACCTCGCCATCTGCGGCCGGTTTCGGTGCGGTCAACTGGCCGGCCAGCGGACGCATCGTGTTTCGCGTCTATCACGGCGACACCGGCTTGCAGCTCGGCCGCACGACTCACCACTGGCAGCATGCGGCCGGCCGCTATCAGATGGAATCGCTGGTCGAAACCACCGGTCTGGCCGCCTTGTTCAAGAACTTCCGCTACCTCCAGCGCAGCGAAGGGACGGTGACTGCGGCAGGCCTGCGCCCGGACCGCTTCAGCGTCGACCAGAAAGGCAAGCCGCTGCAGCACGCCCGCTTCGACTGGGACCGTGCGCAGGTGTTCATCGACCGCGGCGACAGCCATCGCGAGGCGCCGCTGGCGGCGGGCGATCAGGACGTGCTGAGCGTCTGGCACCAACTCGCGCGCACCCCGCAGATGCAATCACTCACCGTGGTCAGCAACAAGTCGGCCGCGGTGTCCCTGGTGCGCGATCTGGGCAGCGAGAATGTGGCCTTGCCGCTGGGTACCGTCAAGGCGCGCCATCTGAGCATCAAATCGGACGACGGCAGCGTCAAGCTCGACCTGTGGCTGGCCGAAGGGCAGCATCTCTTGCCGGTGCGCATCCGCATCGAAGACCGCAAGGGCGAAGTCCTCGACCAGCAGGCCGAACGCATCGAACTGGGCGCTCCCAAAGGCGGTTCATGAGCGCGCCGCTGCCGCAGGCGCTGGTCGACCATGCCGCCAGCGCGCTGGCCGAGGCGCTGCGCTTCACGCACCCCGCTGACGCGGTGGTGGCGCAGTACGCCAAACGCCATCGTGCGCTGGGGGCGCGCGACCGGGCGCAGCTCGCCGAGATCGTGTTCGGGGTGCTGCGGCACTTGCAGCGGGTGCAGGCGGTGGCGACCGACGCGAACGATGCCGATGCGCTGGTCGCCGCCTGGCTGAGCGGCGCCTGGCAGGGCGGCGAGGCGCTCGACATGCCGGACTGGCTGCTCGCGCGCTGGCCGTGGGCCGATGCGCCGGAGGCGTCGCGGGCGATGGCCGAGGCCTTCAATCAGCCGGCGCCGCTCGATCTGCGGGTGAACCTCTTGCGCGCCAAGCGCGACGCCGTGCGCGCCGCGCTGGCGGCCGACGGCATCGACAGCGCGCCGGGGCGGTGGTCGCCGCTGGCGCTGCGGGTGGTCGGCAAGCCGGCGCTGCAGCGCCATCCCCTGATGGTCGATGGCAGCATCGAGGTGCAGGACGAAGGCAGCCAGGTGCTCGGTCTGCTGGTTGGTGCGCGACGCGGCGAGCTGGTGGTCGACTTCTGCGCCGGGGCGGGCGGCAAGAGCCTGCAGATGGGTGCGGCGATGCGCAACAGCGGCCGGGTGCACGCCTTCGACGTGTCGGCCGGGCGCTTGTCCGAGCTGTCCCTGCGCGCCAAACGCGCCGGACTGAGCAATGTCTATCCCATGGCGATTGCCGATGAGCGCGATCCACGCCTGCAGCGCCTCGCTGGCAAGGCCGACCGGGTGCTGGTCGACGCGCCGTGCAGCGGGCTGGGCACCCTGCGTCGCGCGCCGGACCTCAAATGGCGCGTCACGGCCGGGGACATCGCGCCGCGGGTGGCGCAGCAGCAATCGATCCTCGCCGCGGCGGCGCAGCTGGTGAAGCCGGGCGGCGTGCTGGTGTATGCCACCTGCAGCGTGCTGAGCGAGGAGAACGAAGCGGTGGTGGCGGATTTCCTGGCGGCGAACGCCGCGTTTGCCCTTGAGCCCGCGCTGCCGTTGCTGGCCAGGCAAGGGGTCGACCTGCCGGGGGATGCGCGCGACACCTTGCATCTCGACCCGCTCCATCACGCCACCGATGGATTCTTCGCGGCGAGGATGCTGCGTCAGGGCTGAGCCAGCGCGGCCACTTGCTTGCCTTTGGCATGTTGCGCTGCAGCTTCAGGCGGATGGCCCGGCTCACGTATAATCGGCGCGTTTTTGCTCTGAATCTGGGATACGCCTTCGCATGCTTTCCGGTCTGATTGATCTGCCCTGGTGGGGCTATGTCTTGGTGGCGTTGGGGCTGACGCACATCACCATTGCCTCGGTCACCATTTACCTGCACCGCCATCAAGCCCATCGCGCGCTGGAACTGCACCCGCTGCCGAGCCACTTCTTCCGCTTCTGGCTGTGGCTGACCACCGGCATGGTGACCAAGCAGTGGGCGGCGATCCACCGCAAGCACCACGCCAAGTGCGAGACCGAGGAAGATCCGCACAGTCCGCAGACCCGCGGCCTGAAAAAGGTGCTGTGGGAAGGCGCCGAGCTCTACCAGTTCGAGGCCAAGAATCAGGAGACGCTGGATCGCTACGGCCACGGCACGCCAGACGACTGGCTGGAGCACAACATCTACGAGAACAACTCGGTCGGCATCGGCGTGATGCTGGTGATCGACGTGGTGCTCTTCGGTGCGGCCGGGCTCTCCATCTGGGCGGTGCAGATGATGTGGATTCCGTTCTTCGCGGCCGGCGTCATCAACGGCATCGGCCATTTCTGGGGCTATCGCAATTTCAATTGCGTGGATGCGTCCACCAACATCGTGCCGTGGGGCATCCTCATCGGCGGCGAGGAACTGCATAACAATCACCACACCTTCGCCACCTCGGCCAAGCTGTCGGCCAAGTGGTACGAGTTCGACATTGGCTGGATGTACATCTGCATCCTTCAGTTCTTCGGGCTGGCCAAGGTCAAGAAAGTGATTCCGACACCGAAGTTCGGGGCGGCCCGTCCGGTGCCCGACAGCGAGATGCTGCAAGTCATCATCACCCACCGCTACGACGTGATGACCCGCTACATGCGCTCGCTCAAACAAACCTATCAGGAAGAGGTCGACGCCTTGCTGCGCAAGCATCACGACACCTTCTCCGGCAAGGGCAGCGACCTGCGCCGGCTGGTGCTGTCCGATAACCTGGCCGCGGCCGATGCGGCGCAGCGCGAGGCGGCGCTGGCGCACAGCGCGCGGCTGAGCACGCTGGAGAGCATGCGTGCCGAGCTGGCCGCGCTGTGGGCGCGCTCCTCGGCCTCCACGGACCAACTCCTCGCCCAGTTGCACGACTGGCTGGAACGCGCCGAGCAGAGCGGCATCGCCCAGCTGCAGGAGTTTTCCCACCGTCTGCGCTGTTACGCGGCCTGAAGCTCGAGCGCCGGACGCGCTGCAAGCCCCGGCGGCGCGTCGATGCCATGTCCCGCATCCTGCTGTTCAACAAGCCCTTCAACGTACTGTGCCAGTTCTCTCCCGAGGGCGCGCGCCAGACCCTGAAGGATTACATCGACGTGCCCGCGGTGTATCCGGCCGGCCGGCTCGATGCCGACAGCGAGGGCTTGCTGGTGCTGACCGATGACGGAAAACTGCAGCACCGGATCGCCGACCCGCGTCACAAGGCGCCCAAGACCTATCTGGCGCAGGTCGAGGGGGTGGTGAGCGCGGCGGCGATCGCGGCACTGTGCGCAGGGGTCGATCTGGGCGACTTCCGCACCCGTCCGGCGCAGGTGCGCGCGGTGCCAGAACCGGACTGGCTGTGGGCGCGCACCCCGCCGATCCGCGAACGCAGGCACATTCCCACCAGCTGGCTGGAGCTGGTGCTGCGCGAGGGCAAAAACCGCCAGGTGCGTCGCATGACCGCCCGCGTCGGCCACCCGACCCTGCGCCTGATCCGCACCTCCATCGGCGGCTGGGAGCTGGCCGGGCTGGCCCCGGGGCATTGGCGCGAAGGCCGCCTGCCGTCAGGGCGGTGACACAGGATTAAGCTATGCTGGCCGCCGCGCCGGCATCGACAAGGAAAGATTGCGTGACCGAACACACGATTGAACTGCTGGCGGGCATTGCCGTGCTCGGCGGCGCCTGCCAGTGGCTGGCGTGGCAGATGCGCCTGCCGGCGATTCTGTTTCTGCTGCTGGTCGGCATCCTGATCGGGCCGATCGCCGGCTGGCTCGACCCCGACGTGCTGATGGGCGATCTGCTCTTTCCGTTCGTCTCGCTGTCGGTGTCGGTGATCCTCTTCGAAGGCAGTCTGACGCTCAAATTCGCCGAGATCCGCGGGTTGGAGAAAGTGGTCCGGCGCTTTGTCACCACCGGCATGCTCACCACCTGGTTTATCACCACCCTGGCCACGCGCTGGCTGGCCGACTTCTCGTGGGGGATGGCGATGCTCTTCGGGGCGATGATGGTGGTCACCGGCCCGACCGTGATCGTGCCGATGCTGCGCACCGTCCGACCGACCGCCAAGGTCGCCAGCATCCTGCGCTGGGAGGGCATCATCATCGACCCGATCGGCGCCTTGCTGGCGGTGCTGGTGTATGAATTCCTGATCTCCTCCGGCGAGGGCGGCGCGTGGGTCGACACTCTCAAAATCTTCTTCCAGCTGGTGCTCTCCGGCGTACTGGTGGGGATCGCTATCGGCTATCTGCTGGGCGAAGCGCTGCGCCGCGACTGGCTGCCGCATTACCTGTTCAATGTCACCACGATGGCCGCGGTGATGGGAGCCTTCGCGCTGTCGAACGCGCTGGCGATGGAGTCCGGCCTGCTCGCGGTGACGGTGATGGGCATTTACCTTGCCAACCGCAAGGGGGTGCCGGTGGAGGAAATCCTGGCCTTCAAGGAGAGCCTCAGCCTGCTGCTGATCACCGCGCTGTTCATCCTGCTCGCCGCGCGACTTGATCTGAGCCTGCTCAAGGAACTGGGTTGGGTGTCGGTGCAGATTTTCCTGGTGCTGCAATTCGTGGCGCGTCCGCTCAAGGTGCTGTTCGCCACGCGCGGCTCCAGCCTCAACTGGCGGGAACGCGCCTTGCTCGGCTGGATCGCGCCGCGCGGCATCGTCGCGGCGGCGGTGATGGCGCTGTTCTCGCTGCAGCTGACGCAGCGCGGCTTTGCCGATGCCGAAATGCTGGTGCCGCTGACCTTCGTGATCATCATCGGCACGGTGGTCTTGCAGAGTCTCACCGCCGGTCCGCTGGCCCGCCTGCTGAAGGTCTCCGAGCCGGGCTCGGGGGGCTTCCTGATCGTCGGTGCCAACCCGCTGGCGCGCACCATCGCCAAGGCGCTGGTGCAGCAGGAGGTGTCGGTGCGTCTGACCGACACCTTGTGGGACAACGTCAGTCGCGCGCGGATGGCTGGCTTGAAAACCTATTACGGCAATCCGCTCTCAGAGCACGCCGAGGTCTATCTCGACACCGCCGGGCTGGGCCGGGTGCTGGCACTGACCGCCGACGAACACCTCAACGAGCTGGCGTGCACCCGCTTCAAGGCCTATTTCGGTCCCAAGCGGGCCTTCGCGCTGCGTGTCAGTCCGCTCGAAAAAGGCCGCAAGACGGTGTCGTCGGGGCGCACTCAGTGGGCGTTTGGCGATCCCGCCAATTTCGTCGACCTGTCGCGCCGGGTGGCGCGCGGCGCCGAGATCCGCCAGACCAACATCAGTGAGGCGTTCACCTTCGAGCAGTTCGTCGAGAAGTATGGCGAGCGTGCCACCCCGCTGTTTGCGGTCGATCAGAAGTCGCGGGTGGAGGTGTTTACCAGCGAATACACCTTCGTTCCCAAGGCCGGCTGGGTGGTGCTGGCGCTGGTCGATCCGGAGCGCGAGGAAGCGGTGCGTCGCCCCGCCGCCAAGGCCGCCCCGGCGGCGGCGCGCTGATCAGGCGTCGAGCGCGCGGGCGCGGCTCTGCTGCGGCAGGTGCTGGACCAGGAAGTCCATCTGGTCGGCAAGAATGTTGCGGTTCGAGAGGATCAGGAACTCGGCCTTGTTCGGCACGTAGGGCGCGTACAGCAGGGACATGCCGGCCTGCTCGGGGCGTCGGTTGTCCTTGCGCTGGTTGCAGGCGCGGCAGGCGGTGACCACGTTCATCCACACATCGCGTCCGCCACGCGACACTGGTTGGATGTGGTCGCGGGTGAGCTGGTTGCCCGCCAGGGTGACGCTGCAGTAGGCGCAGGTGTGGCGGTCGCGGCGGAACAGTTCGCGGTTGCTCAGTGGCGGGACCTGGCGAAAGCTGGCCGGACGCAGGGCGCGCCCCTTGATGGCGATAATGCTCTGGCTGCTGAGGGTCGAGCGTTCGCCGGTGCTGCGGCTGGTGCCGCCGAAGATCATGAACGCCTGCGCGCCGGTCGACCACGCCACCATGTCGCGGGCGTGATAGGTGCACGCCGCCTGCCAGCTCACCCAGCGATGGGGCCGGCCGTTGATGTCGAGGGCGAGTATCCAGGGCTTGCGATGCGTCACGCTGGCGGGGCCGGGGTCCAGACCATCGAGTGCGTTCATGATGCGCATACCATTCCCTTGTGACGTGATGCGTTTGTCTTGAAAACCTTAGAGCTTGCGTGCGATGTCAGGTTCCGTGGCCGGCGAGCGGCGCGGTGATGTCCAGATCGGCGCTGTGAAAGCCGAATCGGGCCTTGCGCCGGTCTTCGAAAAATCGGGTGAGGGTGAGGCCGACCGAGCGAAAGGCGAGGGTGTCCCAGGGGATGTCCGCTTCGTCGAACAAACCGACTTCGAGTGATTCGTCCCCCGCGGCAAAGTCCGGCGCCAGCAGGCGGCCGCGATAGAACAGGTGGACCTGGCTGATGCGCGGGATGTTCACCATCGCGAACGGCGCGTCAATCTCGACCCGCGCGCAGGCCTCTTCCAGCGTTTCGCGGGCTGCCGCCTCGGCGGTGGTCTCCTCGTTTTCCATGAAGCCGGCGGGCAGGGTCCATTTGCCGAGGCGCGGTTCGATGGCGCGACGGCACAGCAGGATCTGATCGCCCCACAGGGCAATCGCGCCAACCACGAGTTTGGGGTTCTGGTAGTGGATCTCGCCGCAGGTGTCGCACACGTGACGCAGCGCAGTGTCGCCCTGCGGAATCCGCATCGTCACCGTGGCGCCGCAGGCAGAGCAGAACTTCATGGATGTCTCCAGAGTTGTCGCATTCTAGCAGGCGCTTTGTGACAGCGCGGGGGCCGCGTGGCTCAAGTTTGAGCGCACCGCGACGATAGTTGAACGGATGCGGCCGTGCCGCCGCCGAAAGGACCCGCCGACCTCCATGCCGCCACCGATCGACATCACCCGGTTCGAGCACCTCAAAACCGCTGGCGATCTGCCCTCGCCCAAAGGAGTGGCGCTGGCGATCATCCGATTGACCCGCAAGGACGATCTGTCGCTCGCCGAACTGGCGCGCGTCATCAAGACCGATCCGGCCTTCGTCGGACGGCTGATCAAGGCCGCCAACAGTGCCGCAATGGGCGCGCGCCGGCCGGTCGCCTCGGTCCAGGAGGCCTTGATGGTGCTGGGGCTACCGGCGGTCCGCAACATGGCGCTGGGCTTCTCGCTGCTGTCCAATTACCGCAACGGCGGCTGCGCCAACTTCGATTACGAGCGCTACTGGTCCGGGGCTCTGCTGATGGCGCTGGCCGCTCAGGCGATTGGCCAGCGCGTCCATTGCGCCGCGGCCGACGAAATGTTCTGCCTCGGTCTGCTCAGTCGGGTCGGCGAGCTGGCGCTGGCGACCCTCCATCCCAAACAATACAGCGACGTGCTGGCCGAGGCTGCCGCGCCGGGCGGCGATCTGGTGGCCTGCGAGCAGCGCGCTTTCGCCATGCATCATCGGGAACTGACCGCAGTGATGCTCGCCGACTGGGGGCTGCCCAAACTGTTCTACGAGCCGGCGGCTCATTTCGAGATGCCGGACGATGCACCGTTTGCCGAGGACAGCCGGGCGATCCAGATCGTGGCGGCGTTGAGCCTCGCCGATGCGATCCGCGCCATCTGCCTGGCCGCGCCCGACGCACGCCCGGCGCTGACCGACGACATGTATCAGCGTGGACAAAGCCTGTCGCTGGACCCGGATGGTTTGAATGCGCTGAGCGATCAGGTGGTCGAGGAGTGGGGCGAGTGGGGGCGGCTGTTGCGGGTGGCCACCCAGCCGGTACCCCCGCTGGCCAGCGTGGCCGCGGCCGGCACGCCGGTGGTGGTGGGGGCATTGCGCGCCGACCCACGCGATGGCGTCGCGGCCGAGGAGGCGCCGGTGATCGCACGCCCCAAGGGGGCGAGCTCGATGCGGGTGCTGGTGGTCGACGACAACGCCGAGGTGCGCACCAGTCTGCGCGGCTTGCTGGAGCGGGCCGGGCATCTGGTGTTCGAGTCCGACAACGGCCGCCATGGCATGGAACTGGCGCTGGAGGTCCAGCCCCAGATGATGCTGGTCGACGCCCACATGCCGGAGATGAGCGGGCTGGACCTGACCCGCGCGCTGCGCCAGACGCGCATCGGGCGCACCATTTATATCCTTTTGCTGACTTCGCTGGAAGACGAGGAACGGCTGATCGAGGCCTTCGAGAACGGGGTCGACGATTTTGTCACCAAGCCGATCCGGCCGCGTGTGCTGGCGGCACGCCTGCGCGCCGGGCACCGGGTGATCCGTCTGCAGCAAGAGGTCGAACACGAGCGCGAAGAGATTCGCCGCTTTGCCGCCGAACTGGCGGTGACCAACCGCCGCCTGCATGAGGTGGCGCTCACCGACCAGCTCACCGGGTTCCCCAACCGCCGCTACGCCATCGAGCGCATCGCCCAGGAGTGGGCCGGCGCCACGCGCTCGCGCCGGCCGCTGTCGTGCATGGTCATCGATATCGACGAGTTCAAGCAGATCAACGACACCTATGGTCACGACGCGGGCGACATGGTGTTGCGCCAGGCCTCGGTGGCGCTCAAGCACGGGCTGCGTTCGCAGGACGTGGTGGCGCGCACCGGCGGCGACGAGTTTCTGGTGCTGTGTCCGGACACCGACCTGAGCGCGGCCTTGCGCTGTGCCGAGCGGCTGCGTCAGGCGGTGCACGCCGCCAAGGTGGTCGCCGGTAACGTCAAGTTGCGGGTGTCGATCAGCGTCGGGGTGGCGCAGCGCGACAGGAGCATGGGCGACGCCGATGCGATGATCAAGCGCGCCGATCAGGGGGCGTATGTGGCCAAGGCGCAGGGGCGCAACCGGGTGGCCAGCGTTCAGCTCAGCGCGGTCGACAGCAGTGGGGCGGTGTCACAAAAGACACAAATTCTGCCGATGAGCGGGTCTCAAGTCGCTCTTCAGCCTACCGCTAAAGTAAAAGATCGTTCGACAGAGCATCGCTGATCTATGAGCCTCAAGGACAACACCGCGAGCCGTGCCAACCCGCCGATACAGGTCTTGCTTGTAGACGATTCGGAGGACGACGCCTTCCTGCTGCGCGCAGAGCTGGCGCAGCGCGGGGTGGCGATCGAGTATCGCCGGGTGGACAACGCGCCGGACATGGCCGCCGCGCTCGCCGGTGAGGATTGGGACCTGGTCATCTCCGACCACAATATGCCGGGCTTCGATGCCCTGGCCGCGCTCGATGTGCTCAAGCGCAGCGGGTGCGATCTGCCCTTCATCATTCACTCCGGCTGCATGAGCGACGAGATGGCGGTCTCGGCGATGTACGACGGGGTGCACGATTACGTGCCGAAAGGGCAGTACGGCCGCATGGTGCCGGTGATCGAACGGGAGTTGCGCGGTGCCGCCGCGCGCCACGCGGTGCGCAAGGCCGATGTGCACATCGAGCAGCTGGCCCACTTCGACAAGCTCAGTTCGTTGCCCAACCAAAGTCTGTTCTGCACCAAGGTGTCGGACTGGCTGGAGGAGGCGCAGCGCTGCGGCCGGATGGTGCGCGGCGCGTTGTTCGTGATCGACATCGACCGCTTCCTGCGCGTCAATGCCAGCTTCGGTTACGAGGCCGGCAACGTGGTCATTCAGCAGATCAGCAATCGTCTCTCCGAGATTCTGCAGTCCGACGTGGTGCTGGCCCGGCTGGGCGGCGACGAGTTCGGCGTGTTCGTGCCCGGCATCGGCGAGCGGTCGAGCGCCGAGGTGTTTGCGCGCTGGATCGCCCGGGTCTTCGATACCCCGTTCATGAAGGACGGGATCGAGCTGTTTCTGACCCCGAGCATCGGGGTGGCACTGGTACCGGCCGACGGCACGCAGGTCTACGATCTGCTGATGAACGCCGAGACTGCCAGCGCGCAGGTCAAGCGCAAGGGCGGCAACAGCTTCCGCTTCTACGATCGCGAGATGAACGCTGCCTCTGCCGAGCGCGTCGCGCTCGAAGCCGAGCTGCGCCATGCGGTCGAGCGCGATCAGCTCTTCCTCGAATTTCAGCCGGTGCTCGATGCTCGCAGCGGTCGCATCGTCAGCGCCGAGGCGCTGGTGCGCTGGACCCATCCGCGGCTGGGGCGGGTGCCACCCGACCGGTTCATCCCGATCGCCGACGAAACCGGGCTGATCATCGACATCGGTAGCTGGGTGCTTGACGAAGCTTGCCGGTGTTGCCAGCGCTGGCATCAGGCCGGCTTCACTCACATGAAGGTGTCGGTCAATGTCTCGGCCATGCAGTTCGGCCAGCCACGCCTGCTCGAAACGGTCCGCGACGCGCTGGCCCGTTCGAGCCTGTCGCCGGCCAGCCTGATGCTGGAGATCACCGAGTCTTCACTGATGGAAAACGCCGAGTCCACCGCCGGCATGCTGCGCGCGCTGCGCAATATGGGGGTGCGGATATCGGTTGATGACTTCGGTACCGGCTATTCTTCGCTGTCCTATCTCAAGCGCTTTCCGCTGGATGTCATCAAGATCGACAAATCCTTCGTGCGCGACCTGTGCGTGGACGAGGAAGACGCCGCCATCGTGCGGGCGATCATCGCGCTGGCGCACAGCATGCGCCGCTCGACGATTGCCGAAGGGGTCGAAACCCAGGCCCAGATCGATATTCTCAAACGCGAGAACTGCGAGTATTTCCAGGGCTTTTATTTCGGCCGGCCGATGGCGATCGAGCGTATCGTTGAGCGACTGGCCGCCCAGGAGTCATCCGCCGAGCCCGGGTAATCAGGTTCGACATTTTCTCCCCGAGCACCAAAAATCTCCCGCGATGTAGGACGGATTCCTACACGTCGACGTCCGTTTGCGACGACATCAAGTTTCCAAACCAGCCGATACCGGCAATCCTTGCCGGCGAGGACAATGGTCCCCACGACGCGTAAAGCGCGCACTGGTCAGGAGATTTCGATGAAAAGCGCCGACTTGCAGGAACAGATCCGGGAACTGAACCTCGCCTACCTGATGCTGGCTCAGCAGATGGTGCGGGAAGATCGCGAGGCGGCGATGTTCCGGCTGGGGGTTGCCGCCGATGTGGCCGACCTGCTCGATGGCCTGAGCACCGCCCAGGTGGTGCGCATGGCCAGCCAGCAGATGATGCTGTGCCGCTTCCGCTTTGACGACAGCGCCATGGTCGGAATGCTCACCGGTCAAGGGCGCGACGCGGCCACCTCGTCGCTGCACGCCGCCATCATCGCCGCGGCCGCGCCGGTCGAAGCGCTTGCCTGACCAACGGAGCGCATCATGCGAAACAAAAGTGTTCTGGCCGAAGCCGAAGACATCCAGCGCGCGGTTGAAATGATCCGCCTCGGTGCGCGCATGCAGATGCTCGAAACCGAGACCAAGCTCAGCCGCGAGCGGCTGCTCAAACTGTACAAGGAAGTGCGCGGCGTCTCACCCCCCAAGGGGATGCTGCCGTTTTCGACTGACTGGTTCATGACCTGGCAGCCGAACGTGCA
>JAGRFO010000007.1 GCA_020446005.1 Rhodocyclaceae bacterium
GGCTCACCAACGGCCTGATGCGCGCCGACGACAGTGACGGCGGATTTCAGCCCATCGAGACCGCCCGCCACGAGGCCCCGCGCTGGCGCGAGGCGGTGCGTCGCAGCCGCGCCGCCTCCACGCCGCGCCCGCTCGCGGTGGTGCTGCCCGGCACCATGGGCAGCGTCCTGCAGCAGCAGGGCGAGACGGTGTGGATCGACTACTGGCGGTTGATGCGCGGCCAGCTCGGGCGCATCGGCATCGACCGGCCGGATGTCGAGCCGGTCGATCTGGTGGGCGATTTCTACGGTCCGCTGGTCGAGTTCATGGCGCGCACCCACCACGTCGAGATCTTCCCTTACGACTGGCGCAACTCGGTGCGCGAGGCCGCCGCGCGGCTGGCCGAGGCGCTGGAGCGCTGGCTGCCCGAGGCCGAGCGCAACAACCAGCCGGTGCATCTGGTAGCGCACTCGATGGGCGGCTTGGTGGTGCGCGCAATGATCGCCGACGGCGGCGCCGGCAGCGCGGTGTGGCAACGCATCGTGGCCCTGCCCAAGAGCCGCTTCGTGATGCTCGGCACCCCCAACCGCGGTTCGCACGAGGCGGTGCGTTGGCTCACCGGCGGCAATCCCACCCAGGGCAAGCTGACCCTGCTGGATCTGACCAAGGGGCGCGACGACATCATCGACATCGTGCGTCACTATCCCGGCCTGATCGAGCTCTTGCCCTTCGCGCCGGAGGGGCAGGACTTCGCCGAGCCCCTGCTGTGGAAGACCCTCAAGGCCGAGCTTGGCGAGAGCTGGCCGATTCCCCCGGCGAGCGTGTTCTCCGCCGCGCGCCAGACCTGGCAGCGGCTGCTGGCCGCGCCGCCCGATCCCAAGCACATGATCTATCTGGCCGGCTGCCAGAGCGCGACGGTGATGGACTACCGCGTCGCCGATGACGACCCGTTCGCCTGGCCGCCGGTCAAGAAGCTGCAGTTCGACGCCACCGCGCAGGGCGACGGCACCGTCACCTGGGCTTCCGGGCTGCTTCCCGGGGTGCCCACCTGGTACGTGGAAGACACCGCGCACGACGCCTTGTGCACCCAGACCCGCGCCTTCCCCGGGCTGCTTGACCTGCTCATGACCGGCGCTACCGAGCGCCTGCCGGCGAGTCCGCCGCGTGCGCGCGCCGGCCTGCCCGAGCGCTTCCCGATGCCGGCGCTGCCCTTCACCGACGATCTGCCCGACGAGAACACCGTCCGCAGTCTCGGCTTTGGCGGCGGGCTGCCGCCGGCCTGGGGCGCGGCGCCGCCGGCCACCCCGCGCATCCGGGTGAGCGTGCGTCACGGCAATCTGGCCTACGCGCGTCATCCGGTGCTGGTTGGCCACTACACCGGCGACACCATCGTCAGCGCCGAGGGGGCGATCGACAGCCTGCTCGACGGCGCGCTGTCGCGGCGGTTGCAACTGGGCATGTATCCCGCCGAGAACGGCAGCCATGCGCTGTTCTTCAACGCCGAGGCGGACGCCCGGCCGGCGGGCGCGCTGGTGGTCGGACTCGGCCAGGTTGGCGAGCTGTCGCCGGGACTGCTTGAAGCCGGGGTGCGCGATGCGCTGCTCGATTTCGCCCTGCAGGTCGCGCAGTGGCCGGACGAGGTGCGCTTCGGGCCGCGCAGCGCGCCGCGCTCGGCGGCGGTCAGCTGCCTGCTGGTCGGCTCCGGCGCGGGCGGCATTCCGGTGAGTGCGTCGGTCGATGCGATCCTGCGCGCGGCGCTGGCGGCCAGCGCCAAGCTCACCGAGCAGGGGCTCGACAGCGCGGTGTTGATCGACGAGATCGAGTTCATCGAAATCTACGAGGACATCGCCATTGCCGCCGCCGAAGGGCTGCACGACGCGCTGCGCGACGGCGCGCTGGCGGCGGGCATCGATTGGGCTGACCGCAACATCCAGACGGGCCAGGGCTGCCGGCGGCGGGTGCGCAGCGACGAGGCGCCCGAGTGGTGGCACCGGCTGGAGATTGTCGAAGAAGAGGGGCGCGATGCCTTGCGTTTCATCTTCGCCACCGACCGCGCGCGGGCCGAGGAGACGCTGATGGCTGGCCAGCTCGAACTGGCGGATGCTTTCATCGCCCGTGCCTCGGCCAGCCCCGCGGCCAACAGCGAGGTGGCCCGGACGCTGTACGAAATGCTCCTCCCCAATCGCCTCAAGGCGCTCGCGCCGCGCCAGTCGAACATGGTGGTGCTGGTCGATGCGGCCTCGGCGCGCTATCCGTGGGAGCTGCTCGAAAACCGCTGGGGCAGCGGCAACCGCCCGCCGGCGGTGGCCGCCGGGCTGGTGCGCCAGTTCAAGACCCAGCGCTTCCGCCAGCAGCCGGCGCATGGCAGCGCGGCGCGCGCCTTCGTGGTCGGCAATCCCGATCTGGGCGGCTGGGAGAGCTTCCCCGATCTGCCGGGGGCGCAGAAAGAGGCCGGCGAGGTGGCGGCGCTGCTGCGCACCGGCGGTTACGAAGTGCTCGACAGCATCGCCGAGCCGGCCGACGCGATTCTCTCCGGCCTGCATCGCGATAGCTGGCGCATCCTCCATCTGGCCGGTCATGGCGATCACGAATTCAACGTCGGTACGGCGGCCGCGCCGCGCCTGGTGTCGGGGATGGCGATCGGGCACAAGACCTTCCTGACGCCCGGCGATGTCAAGCAGATGCGCTGGGTGCCGGAGGTGGTGTTCATCAACTGCTGCCACCTGGGCAAGACCCAGCGGCGCGAAGCTACCCGTTTCACCACCCTGGCGGCCAATCTGGCGATGGAGTTCGTCGAGATGGGCGTCAAGGTGGTGATCGCGGCCGGCTGGGCGGTGGACGACCAGGCGGCGACCGCCTTTGCCAGCAGCTTCTACACGCACATGCTCGCGGGCCAGCCGTTTGGCGAGGCGGTGCGCGCGGCGCGCGAGGCGGTGTGGATGAATTCGCCGGGCATCAACACCTGGGGCGCGTACCAGTGCTACGGCGACCCGAGCTATCGCCTGCGTGCCGATGGTTCCGCCCCGGTGCGGCGCGCGCCATCGCCCTTTTATTCGCCGGCCGAACTGGTGGTCGAGCTGGGCAACCATCTCGAGTGGACGCGCATGCAGATCAAGCGCGAGGGCGACGATCCGCGCGCGCTGGCGAACATGCGCGAGGGCATCGGGCGGGTGATCGCGCGTGCGCCCGACGAGGTGCGCGATGTATGGCTGCGCCGCGCCGACGTGGCCGCCGCGGTGGGCTTCGCGTGGGGCGAGACCGGAGCCTACGCCGAAGCGATCGAGTGGCTGGAGAAGGCGATGCGCTACGACGTGGGCGACTGCCCGGTGCGCGCGGTCGAGCAGTGCGCCAACTTCAAGGTGCGTCTGGCCGGGCAGCGCTGGGCGCAACTGCGCCAGAGCGGTGCGGCGGATGAGGCGCAGCGCGGCACGCTGGTGGCGCGCATCGAAGAGGCCATCACCGAGCTCGACCTGATCTGCCAGCGCGCCCCGACCGCCGAGCGCTACAGCCTGCTGGGCAGCGCCTGCAAGCGCCTGGCGTGGCTGCACAAGGCCCCCGCGCCACGACAGGAGGCGCTGATCAACATGGGCAACTACTACCGGTTGGCGATGGCGCTCGAACAGGCGTCGTCGGGTGAATGTTCGGCCTATGCGTTCACCAACCGGGCGATGGCGCAGGCGCTGGCCGGTGCGCCGCGTCAATCGGTGATCTGGCTGTCGTTTCAGGAATGCACCGGCTGCACCGAGTCGCTGACGCGCTCCTACGGGCCGACGCTCGAAGACATGATCTTCAACCTGATCTCGCTCGACTATCATGAAACGCTGATGGCGGTTTCGGGCGAGGCCGCCGAAGAGGCGATGGCCGCCGCGATGGCCGCCAACAAGGGCAAGTATCTCGTTGTCGTCGATGGCTCGGTGTCGACGCTCGACGATGGCGTCTATTCAACCAATGCCGGCAAGACCAATCTGCAAACGCTGAAGGAAGTTGCCGCTGAGGCCGCAGCCGTGATTTCGGTCGGCACCTGTGCGGCGTTTGGTGGCCTGCCGCAGGCGCAGCCCAATCCGACCGGCGCGGTGCCCGTATCGGACATCATCACCGACAAGCCGGTGATCAACATTCCGGGCTGTCCGCCGATTCCCGAGGCGATTGCCGGAACGGTGGCCTATTTCGTCACCTTTGGCCGGCTTCCCGATCTCGATCATCTCAACCGGCCGATGGCCTATTTCGGCGAGACCATCCACGACCGCTGCTATCGCCGGCCGTTCTACGAGAAGGGCTATTTTGCCAAGAGCTTCGACGACGAGGGCGCGCGGCAGGGCT
>JAGRFO010000322.1 GCA_020446005.1 Rhodocyclaceae bacterium
GCGGGCTCGCCGCTGGTGACGGCGAGGATCGGCGACTCGGCGGCGGAGCTCACGGCCTCAGTTGAGGGTGTCGAGGCGGTATTCGACGAAAGTGCCGTCGCGCAGCTGGCGCACCCAGTCCTCGTAGGCTTCTTCGGCCTTGCGCTGGCGCAGGGTGTTGCGCGCGATGGCGCGCTTGCGCTCGTCGGAAGCGTCCTCGGTGCGACGCGCTTCGACCCGGATCAGGTGCCAGCCGAAGGGCGAACGCACCGGCTGGCTGACTTCGCCGACCGCCAGCGCGTCCATCGCCCGTTCGAACTCGGGCACCGTGTCGCCGGGATAGACCCAGCCGATCTCCCCGCCCTTGGCCGCCGACAGATCGGCCGAGTTGGCCTTGGCCAGTTCGGCAAAGTTCTCGCCGCTATTGACGATGCGCGAGCGCAGGGTCTCCAGCCGCAGGCGGGCGTCGTCGTCGGTGACCAGGGTCGAGGTCTTGACCAGAATGTGGCTGACCCGGGTCTGCGGCACTGCCGCGGTGGCATCGGCGACGCCGCGCGCGCCCAGCAGCTTGACGATATGGAAACCGGCCGGGCTGCGCATCACCCGCGACACCTCGCCGGGCTTGAGATCGCCGATCATCTCGACGAACAGGCCCGGCAGCGCACTGACCTTGCGCCAGCCCATGTCGCCGCCGTTGAGGGCGTCGGGGGCGTTGGAGGCCGCCGCCGCGACCTGGCCGAAGTCCTCGCCGCCGACGATCCGCTCGCGCAGCGCCTGCGCCTGCGCGGCCAGCGCGGCGAGCGCCTCGGGGCTGGCGCCGTCGGGGGCGCGCAGCAGGATGTGGGCGAGGCGGTATTCCTGCTCCGCCGCGCTCTGGGCGTTGGCGTCCTTGAGGTAGTTGTCGATCTCGGCGTCGGTGACCACCACCCGGGCGTCAACGTCGCGCTCGCGCAGGCGGGAGATGAGCATTTCCTGGCGGATGTTCTCGCGGAACAGCGACCAGTCGATGCCGTCCTTTTCGAGCGCCGCGCGGAACGCCGGCACGCTCAGCTTGTTCGAGGCGGCCACCCGCGCGATGGCGCGCCCGAGCGCTTCGTCGTCGATGCGCAGGCCGGTCGAGGCGGCGCGCTGGACCTGCGCCCGCTCGATCACCAGTCGCTCCAGCACCTGCCGGTTGAGCACCGGCTCGGGCGGCAACGGGGTGCCGTTGCGGGCGAACTGGCGGCGCACCTGAGCGATGCGTTCATTGAGCGCAGATTCGGTGATCGCCTCGTTATCGACCACCGCCACGATGCGGTCGACCAGCACCACGCGCGCCGCGCTGGCCGGCGGGGCGAGGACGGCGGCGACACTCAGGGCGAGGGCGGAAATCAGTCGGATCGGTCGAAAAAGCGCGGTCTTCATAAGCGTCCTGTTTCAGTCATGCGAACCGGCGCGATCACTCACGCCCGAATACCGGGTCGGCCACCGGCTGGTTGATGGTGCCATAGCCGCCCACCGTACGCCGCAACAGATCCAGCGGACTGGAGCCGACGCTGGCCAGATCGTTGAGCTCAAGCTGCAGGAACAAGGCCTGCGTGACATCGTCGTTGGTGGTGGCGAAGCGGTGGAAGGCGGTGCGGAACACCCAGCAGCCGCCGTCGTATTCCAGCCCCGCCAGCGCCTCGGTCACGCGATGATCGCGCAAGGAGCGATTGTAGCGGGCCACCCCGTACCAGCGCCCGCCCAGCGGCCACTGGGCGGAGAGGTCGAGGTCGCGCAGCACGTCGCGGGTGTAGCGGAAGCCGGCGTTGACGACCTTGGCGAAACCGGGCTGGAAGCGGATGTCGAAGTTGAAGCGCTCGGTGATGCGGTCGCGCGGGTTGTACTGCCAGCCGGTGTCCACGGTGGTGTGCTGGCTGATCCGCCCGCCCAGGCTGGCGAGGATGTCGGCGCGGCGCCCGGTGCGGGCCGGCACGCCGGGCAGGGTCACCCGCTGGTCGGTGAAGTAGTAGCGCTGGCCGAGCACCGCGCGCAGGCGCTCGACCCCGGTGTCGGTGTCGATGAGCCGCGAGGTGACCGCGGCGGTGATCTGGTTGGCGTTGGAGACCCGGTCGCCGCCGCTGAAGATGTTCTCGGAAAAAATCTGGGTGAAGTTGAAGTCGTACAGGCCGGAGTCGAAGTTCGGGATGTCGTCCTGTCGGCGATACGGCACATTCACGTAATACAGCCGCGGCTCCAGGGTCTGCACCATGTCGCGCCCGCCCCAGGCAGTGTCGCGCTCGAACACCACGCTGCTGTCGAGCGAGAAGATCGGCAGCGCGCGGGTGATGCTGTCGCGCCCGCCAGCGAGCGGGGTGTCGAGCGCGTAGCGGGTGTAGTGCATGCCGAGCTTGGGGGTCACCGACAGCGCGGTGCCGCCCATCGGCCAGGCTAGGCTCGGGTAGAGGGTGGCGCGGCTGCCTTCCGCCGAGCCGGCCAGCGGATGCGCGAAGTGAACGTATTCGGCGCTCAGATCGAGCACCCCGCCGCCGAGTACCTCGCGGTTGCCGACCAGGGTGAGCTGCGGCAGGCGGCGATAGGGCGCGCTGCCGGAGAGGGTCTGGTGGCTTTGCAGCAGCGCGCCGGCCGACCACCAGTCGCCCGGCGCGTAGCTGAGCGAGGCCTGACGCACCAGGGTGGTCTGCGAGGCCACCGCCAGGCTGGAGCTCAAATCCTCGAAATAGAGGATGTCCGACACCCCGTTGAGATCGACCGCACCGGTGAGCCCGCCACCGAAGCTCTGCGTGTGGGTGATCGAGCCGGCGGCCCGGTTGCGCTGGCCGGTCACGCTGTCGTTGGAGAGCCATTCGGCGCGCCAGGCGCCATTCATGTCGTCGGTCAGATAGCGATACTCGCCGCCCAGCTGGAGGCCCCGCCGGCTCATGTAGCGCGGCGCGATGGTGGCGTCGTAGTTGGGCGCGATGTTCCAGTAGTACGGCAGGGTGAGGTCCACCCCGGTCTTGTTGGAGGTGCCGAAGGTCGGCGTCAGGAAGCCCGATTTGCGCCGCGCGACCAGCGGAAACTCGATCCACGGCATGTAGAAGATCGGCATATCCTTGAACACCACCGTGCCGCTGCGCGCCACCCCGATCTCGCGGTCGTAATCGAGTTCGAGCTCGCCGGCGCGCAGATACCAGTCCGGATCGGCCGGCTGACAGGTGCTCCAGGTGGCGTCTTCGAGCCGGTACTGGTTCTCGCCCTCCAGCTGCACCACCGAGGCATTGCCGCTGCCGGTCACCCGCCGCGACATGCCGCCACGCATCACCTCGCGCTCGAACACGTAGGCCGGGGTGTCGATCTCCCCGCTCTGCTCGTCGAGACGCACCCGCGCGCGGGGACCGGCGATGACGTCGGCGCCGCGCTCGAGGCGCACATTGCCCTGCGCCTCCACCTCGTCAAACACTTCGCGATAGATGATGCGATCCGCCCGCAGGGTGGCGCCGTCGCGGGTGAGCACCGCGTTGCCGTCGGCCACCAGCTCGACATCCTGCTGGCCGTCGATGCGGTCGGCCTCGACCACCGTGACGTGCTGTGCCGACATCACCGCCGGCAGAACCGCCGGCGCGGCGGGCGAGGCGTCCACAGTGGCGGAAGGAGCGCCGGAGACGGCGGGCGCCGCC
>JAGRFO010000064.1 GCA_020446005.1 Rhodocyclaceae bacterium
GCCTTCTCGATTTCGTCGAGCAGCAGCACGCAGTGCGGCTTTTTGGTGATCGCCTCGGTGAGCAGACCGCCCTGATCGAAGCCGACATAGCCCGGCGGCGCCCCGATGAGTCGGCTGACCGCGTGACGCTCCATGTATTCCGACATGTCGAAGCGTTCGAGTTCGATGCCCAGGGTATAGGCGAGCTGGCGCGCGACCTCGGTCTTGCCGACCCCGGTGGGGCCGCTGAACAGGAAGCTGCCGATCGGCTTGCCCGGGCTGCCCAGCCCGGAGCGCGACATCTTGATCGCCTTGGCCAGCGCGTCGATGGCCTTGTCCTGACCGAAGACCACGTTCTTGAGGTCGCGGTCGAGGTTCTTGAGCGCGGTCTTGTCGTCGCTGGAGACGGTGCGCGGCGGAATGCGCGCGATCTTGGCCACGATCTCCTCTATCTCGCCCTTGCCGATGGTTTTGCGCTGGCGCGACTTGGGCAGGATGCGCTGCGCTGCGCCGGCTTCGTCGATGACGTCGATGGCCTTGTCCGGCAGGTGGCGGTCGTTGATGTACTTGGCCGACAGCTCGGCCGCCGAGGTCAGCGCGGCGGCCGAGTAGCGCACGCTGTGGTGTTCCTCGAAGCGGCTCTTGAGGCCTTTGAGAATGTCCACCGTTTCGGCCACCGAGGGCTCGACCACATCGATTTTCTGGAAACGCCGGGAAAGCGCGTGATCCTTCTCGAAGATCTGGCGGAATTCGGTGTAGGTCGTTGCGCCGATGCACTTGAGCTGCCCGGAGGACAGCGCGGGCTTGAGCAGGTTGGAGGCATCGAGGGTGCCGCCGGAGGCCGCGCCCGCGCCGATCAGGGTGTGAATCTCGTCGATGAACAGGATGGTATTGTCGTTGTCGATCAGTTGCTTGAGCACGGCCTTGAGGCGTTGCTCGAAGTCGCCGCGGTACTTGGTGCCGGCCAGCAGGGCGCCCATGTCGAGCGCGTACACCTGCGCGTCTATCAGGATCTCGGGCACCCGTCCCTCGACCACGCGGCGCGCCAGTCCCTCGGCGATCGCGGTCTTGCCCACCCCGGCCTCGCCGACCAGCAGCGGATTGTTCTTGCGCCGCCGGCAGAGGGTCTGGATGACGCGCTCGACTTCCTTGTCGCGCCCGATCAGCGGATCGATCTTGCCCATCAGCGCTTGCTGGTTGAGGTTCTGAGTGAAGTTCTCGAGCGCGCCGCCTGGCTGTGCGCTCTCGCTTTCCTGCTCGGCGTGTTCGGCGTCGCTGGATTGCGGCGTTTCCGGCGATGCGCTGCCAGAACCGCCCTTGGCGATGCCGTGGGAGATGAAGTTCACCACGTCGAGGCGCGAGACTTCCTGACGCTGGAGGAAGTACACCGCGTGCGATTCCTTTTCGCCGAAGATGGCGACCAGCACGTTGGCGCCGGTGACCTCCTTCTTGCCGGAGGACTGGACGTGGAGAATCGCGCGCTGGATGACGCGCTGAAACCCGAGCGTCGGCTGGGTGTCGATCTCGTCCTCGCCCTCGACCGTCGGCGTGTGTTCGTCGATGAAATCGGTGAGCTCGCGACGCAGCGTTTCGACGTTGGCCGAGCACGCACGCAATACTTCTGCCGCGGAGGGGTTGTCGAGCAGCGCGAGGAGCAAGTGTTCAACGGTGATGAACTCGTGGCGCTTTTGCCGCGCTTCGACAAACGCCATGTGCAGACTGACTTCAAGCTCTTGCGCGATCATCCTCAGTTCTCCTCCATCACGCACGCCAGCGGGTGTTGATGCTGCCGGGCATGAGCAATCACTTGCTCGACCTTGGTGGCGGCGATGTCCTTGGGAAACGTCCCGCATTCACCGCGGCCCTCTGTATGGACTTGGAGCATGACGCGGGTTGCACGTTCGCGGTCCATGGCAAAAAAACTCTGCAGCACATTCACAACGAAATCCATCGGCGTGAAATCATCGTTGAGCAACAGCACCTTGTACATGCGAGGCGGACCCACCCGGGTCTTTTCGACCTCCAGCAGTGCATCGCCTTGTTTCCGAGTGGTCATGAGAAGCATTCTAATGAAGCGATCGAGGATGGCAAGCGAGGATGTGGGCTGATTTTGATGCGCACTTCACGCTCAGGGATGAGACTGTCGATGTTGCGTTGCGCGCCCGTTTCTGGCGGGATCAAACTGCCAATGAGTGAAAGATAAGCAGCTGCGGTTCGCTAGAAAGGAGAGCAGCTTCGCCCCCTAAAATGCTGTATTGCAACAATTTTTATGTTCGAAAAAGCATTGACTCGGGGCGGTCAAATGGGTAAAAGCTGACGCGTACCTTTGGGGTTGCATTGGGTGCTGCGGCATCTGACGGTTGATCGTGAGGGGCAGTCCGGGAAGCCGGGCGGGAAATTGAATGGAATAGTGAGGGAATAGGCAAGATGGCAACAGGTACTGTTAAGTGGTTCAACGACGCCAAAGGTTTTGGCTTCATCACCCCGGACGATGGTAGCGAAGATTTGTTCGCCCACTTTTCGGCGATCAACATGAACGGCTTCAAGTCGCTCAAGGAAGGTGAAAAGGTGAGTTTCGAAGTAACGCAAGGCCCCAAGGGCAAGCAGGCTTCGAACATTCAGCGCGCCTGATCGGGCTTGCTCTGATTGGGTCTTGAAAAGGCTGTCTTCGGACGGCCTTTTTTGTGTCTGATCCGTGAGTGAATGAAAACAAAAGGGCCCGCAACTGCGGGCCCTTTTGTTGAAACTGCATCGAAACCGTAGCAGCAAGCCCGATGGGCTTACTTGAGCTTGGTCTCCTTGTACGGCACGTGCTTGCGCACGACCGGGTCGAACTTCTTCAGTTCGAGCTTTTCCGGCATGGTGCGCTTGTTTTTGTTGGTGGTGTAGAAATGCCCGGTGCCGGCACTGGACTCAAGCTTGATTTTTTCGCGGCCGCCTTTTGCCATGTCAATCTCCGTCTAGTGAGGCTGGTCAGATTTTGTCGCCACGGGCGCGCAGGTCGGCAACGACGGCGTCGATGCCTTTCTTGTCGATGGTCCGCAGCCCGGCGCCAGAGACGCGCAAACGAATCCAGCGGTTTTCCGATTCGCTCCAGAATCTGCGGTATTGCAGGTTGGGGAGGAAGCGGCGCTTTGTTTTGTTGTTCGCGTGGGAGATGTTGTGTCCCACCATCGGTGCCTTACCGGTCACTTGGCAAACGCGAGCCATGACTGTGCTCCAGAGAATTCGGTTTCGAAAAGCCGCAGATCATACAATAAGCGCCGCTTGCGATCAATACCAAAATGCGTTTGGCTGGCCTACATCCAGCCGCGTTCTGCAAAGGAGGTGACGCTGCTGTGGGTCACCACAAGATGGTCGAGGACGCGGACGTCAATGAGCGCCAGCGCGTCGCGCAGGGTGCGGGTGAGGGCATGGTCGGCGTTGCTGGGCTCGGCGCAGCCGGAGGGGTGATTGTGGGCCAGGATCAGGCTGGCGGCGTTGTGCTGGAGTGCAAGTTTGACCACTTCGCGCGGGTAGACACTGGTTTGGGTGAGGGTGCCGCGAAACAGGGTTTCGGCGCGAATCAGCCGGTTCTGCGCATCGAGCATGACCACCATGAAGCTTTCGTGCTCGAGCCGGCCGAGTTTGAGGCGCAGCCATGCGCGAACGCTGTCGGGGGAATCGAAAATGTCCGCGCGGCTCATTTCTTCGGCCAGCGCACGCCGGGCCATCTCCATCACCGCCAGCAGTTGCGTGTATTTGGCGGGCCCCATGCCGGGCACGGTGCAGAAGTCCTCCGCGCTGGCGGCGCACAGCGCGCCCAGCGAGCCGAATCGGGAGAGGAGATCGCGCGCCAGGTCGACCGCGCTTTTGCCGGCGATGCCGACGCGCAGGAAGATGGCGAGCAACTCGGCGTCAGAGAGGGCGGCGGCGCCGCGCTCGATGAGCTTCTCCCGCGGTCTTTCGCTGGCGGGCCAGTCGGTGATGGCCATGCAGTACAATCGTCCGGAAACAAACCCGATGAATCTTACGTTATGTGGGTGTCATGAGTGAACTGAAGGGTAAGAAAATCATTCTCGGCGTCACGGGGGGCGTTGCGGCCTACAAGTCGGCGGAGCTGACGCGCTTGCTCGGCAAGGCGGGCGCCAGTGTGCACGTGGTGCTGACGGAGGGCGGGGCGCATTTTGTGACGCCGGTGACCTTCCAGGCGCTGAGCGGACATCGGGTGTGGACCGACCTGTGGGACCCGCGCATGGGCAACAACATGGCCCACATCGATCTGTCGCGCGATGCTGATCTGATCGTCATCGCGCCGGCAACCGCCGATGTGATGGCACGGCTGGCGCAGGGTCAATGTGATGACCTGCTGACCACGCTGTGTCTGGCGCGAGATTGTCCGCTCCTGGCCGCGCCCGCGATGAACCGCCAGATGTGGGAACACCCGGCGACCCAGCGCAACGTGGCGCAGTTGTCGAGCGATGGGGTCACCGTGCTCGGCCCCGACGCGGGGGAGCAGGCGTGCGGCGAGGTCGGTTACGGGCGGATGCTCGAGCCGGAAGAATTGTACGAAGCGCTGGCGGCGCATTTTCAGCCCAAGCGGCTGGCCGGGCGCAAGGTGGTGATGACCGCCGGCCCGACCTTCGAAGCCATCGACCCGGTGCGCGGCATCACCAACAGCAGCTCGGGCAAGATGGGCTATGCGCTGGCCCGTGCCTGCGCCCAGGCGGGCGCCGAGGTGGTGCTGGTCAGCGGCCCGGTGTCCTTGCCGGCGCCCTATGGGGTCACCCGGGTCGATGTCGAATCGGCGCAGCAGATGCACGCCGCGGTGTTTGCCCACCTGGATGCGGCCGATGTGTTCATCGGCGTCGCGGCGGTGGCCGATTACCGTCCGGCCGATGCCGCGGAGCACAAGATCAAGAAGTCCGGCGAGACCATGACTCTCACGCTGGTGCCCAATCCGGACATTCTGGCCGACGTGGCGGCGCTGCCCAATCCACCGTTTTGCGTGGGTTTCGCCGCCGAGAGCCGAGATCTCGACACCTACGCCGAGGGCAAGCGGCTCAGCAAGAAGGTGGCGATGATCGTCGGCAATCTGGTGCAGGACGGTCTGGGCCAGGACGACAATCAGGTGGTGATCTACGATGACGCGGGTCGTCATCCGCTGCCGCGCGGCGGCAAGGATAGCCTCGGCCAGCGCATTGTCGAACACTTTTCGCGTCTGCTGAACCAGGTTTGAACGGGGAGTCGAGAGATGCATCAGATCGATGTGGTATTGCTCGACCCGCGCCTCAAGGCGCAACCGCCGCACTACGCGACGCCGGGTTCGGCCGGCCTCGACCTGCGCGCCTGCATCGACGAGGCGATGACGCTGGCGCCCGGCCAGACGCTGCTGGTGCCCACCGGGATGGCGATTCACCTGGCCGATCCGGGGCTGGCGGCGATGATCCTGCCCCGCTCGGGGCTCGGCCACAAGCACGGCATCGTGCTGGGCAACCTGGTCGGGCTGATCGATTCGGACTATCAGGGGCAGCTGTTCGTGTCGATGTGGAATCGGGGGGAGACCGGCTTCGCGATCGAGCCGATGGCACGCATCGCGCAGCTGGTGGTGGTGCCGGTGCTGCAGGTCGGCTTCAACGTGGTCGACAGTTTCGATGCCTCATCGCGCGGGGCGGGCGGGTTCGGCAGTACCGGCGCGCAGTAGGTGGCTGGCAATGAAGGCGCCGGGCATCCCGACCGGGGTGCATGTGATGCTGGTCGAGGGCGGTCGGCTGCTGTTCATGCGCCGCGCCAACACCGGTTTTTTCGATGGGTTATTGAGCCTGCCGGGCGGGCACGTCGAGCCCGGCGAATCGANNGCATGGCGGCGATCCGCGAGATGGCTGAGGAGCTGGCGATCGTGCTGCGCCCGCAGGATCTCGCGCTGGTCGGGGTGGTCCATCGACTCTCCGATACCAACCGGATCGATTTCTTCTTGCGCGCCACCACATGGTGCGGCCAGCCGCGGCGCGCCGAGCCGGACAAGTGCGACGCGCTTGCCTGGCATGCGCCGGCGCACTTGCCGGGCGACGTGGTGCCCTATGTCGCGGCGGCGGTGCAGTCCACCCGCGCCGAGCCGTGGGTCGTCGAATCCGGCTGGCCTGCGCCGTAGCGTGCGCTCAGGCGAGCATGTCGCCCCAGATATTCTTCGCCCAGGCCAGCGCGGTCTGTGCTTCCAGCGTGTTGGCTTCGGGGGATAGCCCGCCCGCGCCGTCGACTGGCATGAAGGTCTGCTGCTGCGCGTCGAACTGATGGACCGAGGCGACGTGAATCGCGTGCGTCGGGTCCACGAAGCTGTAGCAGGTGTTGACCACCACCGGCGCCGGGTTGGGCGCTTCGCCGGCGAGCAGGCGCAGGATCGCGGCCGCCGCCACCTTGGCCTGCTGGTTGG
>JAGRFO010000065.1 GCA_020446005.1 Rhodocyclaceae bacterium
ACTGGTGCGACATGATGTAAGCCTGCACCTGTGCCATGAAGTCCATTGTCACAACGACAATGATCAACAGCGAGGTGCCCCCAAAGTAAAACGGTACATTCCACTTCAAAATCAGGAACTCAGGCAGCAAGCACACCAGCGTGATGTACACCGCGCCAGCAAAGGTCAGGCGCATCAAAATACGGTCGATGTACTTCGCCGTTTGCTCGCCAGGCCGAATGCCAGGCACAAAGGCCCCACTCTTCTTCAAATTGTCTGCAGTCTCTTTGGCATTGAAGACCAACGCGGTATAGAAGAAGCAGAAAAACACAATCGCGGCGGCATACAGCATCACGTAGATCGGCTGCCCGGGTGCAAGTGTCGCGGACAGATCACGCAACCAAGTCATCCCCTCGGAGGCACCAAACCACTGGCCCATGGTGGCCGGGAACAAAATGATGCTTGAGGCAAAAATGGGGGGGATGACACCGGCCATATTCAGCTTCAAGGGCAGATGCGAACTCTGCCCGCCGTACACCTTGTTGCCGACCTGGCGCTTGGCGTAATTCACCAGAATCTTGCGCTGTCCCCGCTCCACAAACACCACCACGCCCGTCACCAGCACAACCAGAATACAGATGAACAGCGCGGTAAACGGATGCATTGCCCCCGTCCGCACCAGTTCAAACAAACCACCAATCGCATTCGGCAAGCCCGAAGCAATACCCGCAAAAATGATGATTGAAATACCGTTACCCAAACCACGTTCGGTGATCTGCTCACCTAGCCACATCAGGAACATCGTTCCTGTCACCAGCGTCGCAACGGTCACGAAGCGGAACATCATGCCGGGATCAACCACCAACCCCGCCTGACCTTCCAGCGCCACCGAAATCCCGGTCGCCTGGAACAGGGCCAGCGCCACCGTGCCGTAGCGGGTGTACTGGGTGATCTTGCGACGCCCGGCCTCACCTTCCTTCTTCAGCGCCTCAAGTTGCGGCGAGGCCACGCTCATCAACTGCATGATGATCGACGCGGAGATGTAGGGCATGATGCCCAGCGCGAAGATCGTAAAACGTGACAGCGCCCCACCCGAAAACAGGTTGAATACCCCGAGGATCCCCCCCTGCTGCGACTGGAACAGTTCGGCAAGGCGCTGCGGATCGATCCCCGGCACCGGAATGTGGGTACCGATGCGATAGACCACCAGCGCACCCAGCAGAAACGCCAGGCGACGCTTCAGGTCACCGAACTTTCCCGGGTTGCCGACTGCAGCAGGTTGCTTGGCCACGTGCTGTTGCCTTATTCCGCGACGCTGCCGCCGGCCGCTTCAATCGCGGCACGCGCGCCCTTGGTCGCGCCGACGCCAGTGAGCGCCACCTTGCGCGTAATGGCACCAGACAAAATCACCTTGGCAGACAAGGCATCGGCAGCCACCACGCCAGCCTGCTTCAGAACCAGCAAGTCAATCTGATCAACGGGAAGCTGCTCCAGTTCACTCAGACGAACTTCCACGTTGCGACCACGCACCAGCGACACAAAGCCACGCTTGGGCAGGCGACGCTGAAGGGGCATCTGACCACCTTCGAAGCCGACCTTGTGAAAACCACCCGCGCGAGATTTCTGCCCCTTGTGACCACGGCCTGCGGTTTTGCCAAGACCGGAGCCAATGCCACGGCCGACACGCTTGCGTGCGCTCTTCGCCCCTTCGGCAGGTTTAATGGTATTGAGTCGCATGTTAGCCCTCGCACTTCACCAGATAGGCGACCTTGTTGACCATGCCCCGCACTTCCGGCGTATCCACCAGCTCAACCGTATGATTGAGCCGGCGAAGGCCGAGTCCGCGCACCGTGGCGCGATGGGACTGCTTGGTGCCGATCACGCTCTTGACCAGCGTCACTTTGATTTTATTGTCCGCCATGTCTTTACCCGATCAGCTCTTCGACCGTCTTGCCGCGCTTGGCAGCGATTTCGGCCGGCGTGCGCACATTGAACAGACCGTTCAGGGTGGCGCGCACGACGTTATAGGGATTCGACGAGCCGAGGCACTTGCAGGTAATGTCGGTCACGCCCATCACCTCAAAAACCGCGCGCATCGGACCGCCAGCGATGATCCCCGTCCCGGTCGGAGCCGGCTGCATCAACACCTTGGCGGCGCCGTGACGACCGACAATGGCGTGATGCAAGGTACCGTCCTTCAACGACACCTTGGCCATTTTGCGACGCGCCTCATCCATCGCTTTTTGCACCGCCACCGGCACCTCACGGGCCTTGCCCTTGCCCATGCCAACAGCGCCATCGCCATCGCCCACCACCGTCAGCGCAGCGAAGCCCAGAATGCGCCCCCCCTTGACCACCTTGGTGACACGGTTGATCGCAACCATCTTTTCGCGCAGCGAATCTTCCGGTCCTTCGGCTGCGGGGGCGCGTTTGGTTTGCTGTTTTGCCATTGCTAACCTCGCTTAGAACTTGAGGCCGGCTTCACGCGCCGCCTCTGCCAGCGCCTTGACGCGGCCGTGATAGTGGAAGCCAGAGCGATCAAAGGCCACCGATTCAATGCCTGCCGCCTTGGCGCGCTCGGCGATCACCTTGCCAACAGCTGCGGCTGCGGCGACGGTGCCACCATTGGCAACCTCGCCACGAACATCCTTCTCCACCGTTGACGCCGACGCCAGCACACGGGAGCCGCAGCCGGAAATGACTTGGGCGTAAATGTGGAGGTTCGAGCGGTGAATCGCGAGACGGACCGCCTTGAGCTCTGCAATTTTGGCTCGGGTTTTGCGAGCCCGACGCAAGCGCGTCGCTTTTTTGTTCATCATGACCAGTCGCCCTTACTTCTTCTTGGTTTCCCGGAGAGACACAACTTCGTCGGAATAGCGCACGCCCTTGCCCTTATAGGGCTCAGGCTTGCGGTAGCCCCGCACTTCCGCAGCCACCTGGCCGACCAGCTGCTTGTCGACACCGGAGATGACCACCTCGGTCTGACTCGGCGTTGCCACTTTCACGCCGGCCGGCATGTCGTGCACGACCGGATGGGAAAAGCCGAGGCTCAGGTTCAGCTTGTCACCCTGGGCTTGTGCGCGATAACCGACGCCAACCAGGTTGAGCTTGCGCTCGAAACCCTTGCTGACACCGACCACCATATTGTTGACCAGCGAACGCATGGTGCCGGACATGGCGCGCGAATTCTTGCTGCCATCAAGTGCCTTGCACACCACCGCGCCATCTTCCATGGTCACGGAAACCGCGGGGTGCAACTGGCGCGACAGCGCGCCGAGGGGGCCCTTCACGCGAATTTCGCTTGCATCAACCTTTACTTCAACACCGGCCGGCAAGGCCACCGGGTTTTTAGCCACGCGAGACATTCAGGCCTCCTTAAGCAACGATGCAGATGACTTCGCCACCCACGCGGTTGGCCCGCGCAGCGCGATCGGTCATCACACCTTTGGGCGTGGACACAATCGCCACGCCAAGACCATTCAAGACGCGCGGCAGGTCATCACTGCCCTTGTAAACACGCAGACCCGGCTTGGAGATGCGCTCGATGCGCTCAATCACCGGCGCACCCGCGTAGTACTTGAGTACCACATCCAGTTCCGGCTTGCCGCCGCACTCGCGCACATTGAAACCGTCAATGTAGCCTTCGTCCTGCAACACCTTGGCGATGGCCAGCTTCAGCTTGGAAGACGGCATCACCACGGTTGCCTTTTGCGCCTGCTGACCATTGCGAATCCGGGTCAGCATATCGGCGATCGGATCAGACATACTCATGTTCGTCGCTCCTTACCAGCTGGCCTTGGTCATGCCCGGCACCTCACCGCGGAAGGCGACTTCACGCAGCTTGTTGCGGCACAGACCGAATTTACGGAACACCCCACGCGGCCGGCCCGTCAGCGCACAGCGATTGCGCATGCGCGTCGGATTGGCGTTGCGCGGGAGCTGCTGGAGTTTCAACCGGGCGACCATGCGCTCTTCTTCCGAGAGGCTGAAATCCTTGATTTGCGCGTTCAGCGCGGCACGCTTGGCGGCAAACTTTTCCACCAGTTTGCGACGCTTCAACTCGCGATTAATCAGTGCCAGTTTCGCCATATCGCCCTCAATTCTTGAACGGAAACTTGAACGCAGAGAGAAGCGCGCGCGCTTCGGCGTCAGTTTTGGCCGTCGTAGTAATGCTGATGTTCAGTCCGCGCAGCGCATCCACCTTGTCGTAGTCGATCTCGGGGAAGATGATCTGCTCCTTGATGCCGAGGTTGTAGTTGCCACGGCCATCGAAACCCTTGCCAGCCACCCCGCGGAAGTCGCGCACGCGCGGCAAGGCGATGGTCACCAAGCGGTCGAGAAACTCGAACATCCGCGGACCACGCAGGGTCACCATGCATCCGATCGGATAACCGTCACGGATCTTGAAACCCGCAATCGACTTGCGCGCCTTGGTCACCACCGGCTTCTGGCCGGCAATCTTGGCCATGTCGCCCACGGCGTGCTCAAGAATCTTCTTGTCGCCCACCGCCTCGCCGACACCCATGTTCAGCGTGATCTTGGTGAAACGCGGAACTTCCATCACCGACTTGTAACCGAACTGCTTGATCAAGTCCGGCGCAACGGTGTTCTTGTAGAAATCTTGCAAACGTGCCATTGCGAATCCTTAAGCGTCGACCAGTTCGCCATTCGACTTGAAGACACGCACCTTGCGGCCATCCTCAAGCGTTTTCACCCCCACGCGATCTCCTTTCTGGGTCGCAGGGTTGAACAGCGCAACGTTGGAAACATGAATCGGCATCTCTTTCTCAACAATGCCACCCACCTCGCCCTTCATCGGATTCGGACGAACGTGCTTCTTGACACGATTGACACCTTCGACAACCACGCGCTCCGCGTCAACGCGGCGCAGCACGCTGCCACGGCGGCCACTGTCCTTGCCGGTGAGGACGACGACTTCGTCGCCAGTACGAATCTTGTTCATGACCGCTCCTTACAGCACTTCAGGCGCCAGCGAAACGATCTTCATGAAGCGCTCGGTACGCAGCTCGCGCGTCACCGGCCCGAAGATACGCGTTCCAATGGGCTCCAATTTCTGGTTCAGCAGCACAGCGGCATTGCCATCGAACTTGATGAGCGCGCCATCCGGGCGACGCACACCTTTTGCGGTACGCACGACCACTGCGTTATAGACGTCACCCTTCTTGACCCGACCACGAGGCACCGCCTCCTTGATCGCGACCTTGATGATGTCACCCACCCCGGCGTAGCGACGCTTCGAGCCGCCCAGCACCTTGATGCACATCACCGAACGCGCACCGGAGTTGTCGGCGACGTTCAGCACCGTCTGCATTTGAATCATGAATTAATCTCCAACTTGTCCCGCAATGCGGTCAGTCTTGGAACCCGTCCGGGTATATGCCTGAGAAGGCAAAGAAGCGGGATTATATAGTCTCGTTAGAGATCTGCCAAGACCCCAACCCGCTTATTTTAAATCACGCGCGCTTTTTCGATGACCCGCGACACCCGCCAGGTCTTGGTGCGCGACAGCGGACGGCACTCCTGGATTTCGACCAGATCGCCGGCAGCAGCAACGCTGTCCTCATCATGCGCGTGATACTTCGCCGAACGGACAATGATCTTGCCGTACAGCGCGTGCTTGACGCGCCGCTCGACCAGCACCGTCACCGTCTTCTGCATCTTGTCGCTGACCACTTTGCCCATCAGGGTACGGGTCGCGCTCACTGATTCCTGGCTCATTACTGCACCGCCTTTTCGCGCAACAGGGTACGGACGCGCGCGATGTCGCGACGCACCTTGCCCAGTTGACTGGTGTTGTTCAATTGCTGGGTGGCGAGCTGCATGCGCAGGCTGAATTGCGCCTTGAGCAGCTCCAGCAGTTCGGTATTGAGTTCTTCTACGCTCTTGGCGCGGAGTTCACTTGCTTTCACGATTACCCCACATGTCGCGTGACAAAGGTCGTGGAGAACGGCAGCTTGGCCGCCGCCAGGCGAAACGCCTCACGCGCCAACACCTCGTCAACCCCGTCCATTTCGTACAGGACCTTGCCCGGCTGAATCTCGGCAACCCAGTACTCCGGATTGCCTTTACCTTTACCCATCCGGACTTCGGCAGGCTTGCGCGAAATCGGCTTGTCGGGGAACACGCGGATCCAGATCCGGCCGCCCCGCTTGATGTGACGGGTCATGGCACGACGCGCAGACTCAATCTGACGCGCGGTCAGACGGCCCCGGCTGGTTGCCTTGAGACCGTATTCGCCAAAGTTAACCTTGTTGCCACGGGTCGCCAGGCCGGTATTCCGGCCTTTCTGCTCTTTACGATATTTTCTTCTTTTCGGCTGAAGCATTACTCACTCCCGCTCTCGGCCTGGCCATCACCGCGCTCACGACGGGGGCCACGGCGAGGCGCACGATTGTCATCATTGCGCGGCGCGCGACGCGAACGGCGCGGCTCATTCTCCGGCTCGGCCACCGGCTGCTCATTACGACCAAGCACCTCGCCCTTGTACACCCACACCTTGATCCCGATGATGCCGTAGGTGGTCTTGGCCTCGGCAACCCCGTAGTCGATGTTGGCGCGCAGGGTATGCAACGGCACACGACCTTCGCGATACCACTCGGTACGCGCGATTTCGATGCCGTTCAGCCGCCCGGCGGACATGATCTTGATGCCCTGCACGCCCAGACGCATCGCGTTCTGAATGGCGCGCTTCATAGCGCGACGGAACATGATCCGGCGCTCGAGTTGCTGGGCAATCGACTGCGCGATCAGCTGAGCATCGGTTTCCGGCTTGCGCACTTCTTCGATGTTCACATGAACCGCGACGCCCATCATCTGCTGCAGTTCGGCCTTGAGCTTTTCAATATCCTCGCCCTTCTTGCCGATCACCACCCCCGGACGCGCGCTGAACAGCGTGATGCGCGCATTCTTGGCCGGCCGCTCGATGAGGATCCGCCCGACCGAAGCGTGCGCCAGACGCTTCTTGAGGAAGTCGCGCACCGCCAGATCGTCCGCCAGGGTTTTGGCGTAGTCGCGCTTGCTGGCATACCAGCGCGCCGTCCAGTCACGCGTTACCGCAAGGCGGAAACCAGTAGGATGAATTTTTTGACCCATAACGCCCCCTTAGTCCCCAACCGTCACGTAGACGTGGCACGTCGGCTTCAGAATGCGGTTGCCGCGTCCCTTCGCGCGCGCAGCAAAACGCTTAAGCGTCATGCCTTCCTCAACGTGAATGGTCTTCACCTTGAGCGCATCGATATCGGCGCCATCATTGTGTTCGGCATTCGCAATTGCGGATTCGACCACCTTCTTGATGATCGCCGCCCCTTTCTTCGGCGAGAAAGCGAGAATGTTCAACGCTTGCTCGACCGGCTTTCCGCGGACCTGATCGGCCACCAGACGCCCCTTCTGGGCACTGAGGCGAACGCCGCGGAGAATGGCTTTGGTTTCCATCATCCCGCTCCTTAACGCTTCGCCTTCTTGCTGGCGAGGTGACCCTTGAACGTACGCGTCAAGGCAAACTCGCCAAGCTTGTGACCCACCATGTTTTCAGAAATGAAAACCGGCACATGCTGACGGCCGTTATGCACGGCGATCGTCAAGCCGATGAAGTCCGGCAACACCGTGGAACGGCGAGACCAAGTCTTGATCGGACGCTTGTCATTGCTTTCCCGCGCCGCATCCACCTTCTTCAACAGGTGCGCGTCGATGAACGGGCCTTTTTTCAGAGAACGTGTCATCTGTTATCCCTTAACGCTTGCGGCGCTGAACGATCATGGAAGTGGTGCGCTTGTTGCGGCGCGTACGATAGCCCTTGGTCGGCTGACCCCACGGGCTGACCGGGTGACGACCACCCGAGGTACGACCTTCACCCCCCCCGTGCGGGTGATCCACCGGGTTCATCACCACACCCCGAACCGTCGGACGGATACCGCGCCAGCGATTGGCACCCGCCTTGCCGATCTTGCGCAGACCGTGCTCGCCGTTACCCACCTCGCCGATGGTCGCCCGGCACTCGACGTGCACCCGACGGATCTCGCCGGAGCGCAAACGCAGCTGGGCATACGAGCCTTCGCGCGCCAGCAGCTGCACGGCGGCACCCGCGGAACGCGCCAACTGGGCGCCCTTGCCCGGCTTCAGTTCGATGCAGTGAATCACCGAACCGACCGGAATGTTGCGGATCGGCAGGGCGTTACCCGGCTTGATCGGCGCTTCCGAGCCGCTGATCAACTGCTGGCCGACCTCGACACCACGCGGCGCGATGATGTAACGGCGCTCACCGTCGGCATAGCACAGCAGTGCGATGTGCGCCGAACGATTGGGGTCGTACTCGATACGCTCGACCT
>JAGRFO010000066.1 GCA_020446005.1 Rhodocyclaceae bacterium
AACGATCGTATCATTCGGAGAAAAATATCCACTAAGAACATCTTCCGGGGATCGAAAGGCAACCACTGGAGCTAGTGGAGAATTCGATTTATAAGATTTATTTATATCATTACATCCAGGAGGAGCTGAATTAAAAACAATAGCTTTTGATCCAATTTCATAGCGAGCCGCCTGCGCCATTCGACCACCCAATGAATGCCCGGCAAACTCAACATAACCGTATTTTGATACAGCCATTCTAGCAATTCGGCGCGCAGACTCAATTTCCAAATTTCCGCCATCTACACAGCTAAACGTGCCTGCATTAGTCACCCAATCCCCACGGTCTGTCGTACCACGAAACGCTAAGACATATCTACTTTTAGGCGACCTGAACAACACCGCAACGGTGTCGCTTACATACTCACCACGTGGAGGTTCGCGATAAACCTTTACACACTGCCACCCCCTACCCGCAGCCTGTTTCAATGCGTCATCATCTTCGTAAGACGCCCATGCCAATAGCGCAATATCAGCATAATCTGCCACCTCATGAATTCTTCTAGTTTCATAAGAATAGCTATCAAGTAATTCTTTCGAGATTGCTCTTTTTCCAACATTCCAACCCGACGGGACTGTATTTTCTGGCGTCAAACCATTCGACTGACTTGATTCAATAATTTCTACAAAACGACAACCGTTGGCGTTTGCACTAATAGATTCGACAAGTTTTTTCTTTGATTTCCTCTCAATTTCTACTATTAGAGCACCATCAGCAACATCCGACGCTGGATGCAGTTGCCCAAACATTGCAGGTTCTTGTGTTACAGGATTTACCCACTTGAACATCAATTGTCCTTTTCGTGGCGAACCTGTGCCCTGGTAGGCCGCCCAGTGGCTCAGATACACCTTGCCTCCGTCGATGCAGTTCTGGCTGCGTCTTGCCAGATGCTCCTCCAGCGGATAATCGATGATCTCGTGCCGATTCACCCCCGCCTTGCTGATGACACTCATGTTGGCGCGCATCACGCCGTCACAGTTCAAATCCGGATAGCTCACCACCAACAGCCCCCGGGCGGGATCGACATCGAGCCGGACGCGGGTCTGCTGACCGTGCTTGCGCGGCAGCGCCGAGGAAATCCGGTGCGGTTCGTAGGAGACCTTGCCTTCCCAGCGGCCGGCGAGAACGCTCGGGAGTGCCTGCGGGTATTGCGTGGCCGCATCTGCCACATTCTGCGCTGGACGGGGCTGTGCCACAGCGCCGCTCCGGCGCTCAATTTCTGCAGCATCTTTTTTGTACTGTTCATATTCAGCCAGTTGCCGCGCCACCGCGCCGTCCAGATCAATGCCCGAGCGCCGAGCCATTTCGCGCGTTTCGGGATCGACGTTGTGAGCAAACCGGTAGGCTTGCGCCTCTTGTTCCGCCACCATCGCATCCAGATAGCTTTGCCCTTTGGGTGCGGCGGCAGGGCGATCCGGCGATCCGCCCTGCCTCGTCGCAACGCCATTGGCCAGCGATGCTGGCACGCCACCGCCACGCACCAGAGCAGACATCGCGGCCGCCTGGTTTTGGGCGGGATGGCGGGCAGCCGGATCTGGTGCGCCGGATGCCAGGGCACCGAGCGCCATTGCCATATTGTCATTCGGTCTTCCACGCGCTGGAACGCCCGCGCGGGCCACCTGGCCATTGGCCTTGGACGAAGACAAGACATTCGCAAGACTGCCGACCACTCCGCCAATGGTCGAGCTGATCGATGATGTGTCGCTGGCAGCCGGGCGGGTTGCTGCGGCAGTGCGTTCCGGCAGTGTCAAATTGCTGGAGGCGGAGCGCAGTGCGCCAAGCACCCGGGCGGAGGGCTGGCCATCGGCCGGCAATCCCGAAGCGCGCTGAAACGTACTGATCGCAGCCCTCGTTCGCGAGCCCATGAGGCCGTCGGCAGCACCCGGATCGTAGCCAAGCGCGCCCAAGCGATACTGAATTTCATAGACAGTCTGTCTGCCCTGCGCCGTGGCGCGGCCAGCCGTTGCATTTTTACCTGCAGGTTCATTCACATCGGCATCGGACCGGCCTTGCACCACATCGACGAAATTGCGCCCCATCTCCGAAAATGCGTCGCCCAGCCCCCCCAGAAACCCGGCATCCTCCTGTGCCGCGAACCCGATGGACACCCCGCCCGACAACAACAAGGCGCAGGTGAAAGCCTGTACTATTCTTTTCATCAAGATTTTCCTCTTGTCCGACCTTACATAACACCCTAATCAGCTAGTCGGCAAGGATAAGCCAACTTGCAGGGCAACGGCAGGATTTCCCCCTTTGCGCGATGCAACATCCTGAGCACCGGTCGGCACAAGTTTGAACCGCCCGGTACAACCGTCCGAACCCTGCCTCCTGTAACATCGACACACCACCAGAAACGCTCGATTGCAATGGCCGATAACCTGCCTCCCCGCCTCGCCTCCCAGCTCGTCGACCACCGCGGCCGGCCGCTGCGCGATCTGCGCATTTCGGTCACCGATCGCTGCAATTTCCGCTGCGTGTATTGCATGCCGCGCGCGGTGTTCGACAAGCACTACAACTTTCTGTCGCGCGCGGAATTGCTGAGCTTCGAGGAGATCGTGCGCATCGTCGGCGTCTTTACCGGCCTCGGCGTGCGCAAGGTGCGCATTACCGGCGGCGAGCCACTGCTGCGCCGTAATGTCGACCAACTGATCCGCGCGCTCGGCCGTTATCCCGGGCTGGAGCTGACGCTGACTTCCAACGGCGTCCTGCTGCCGCGGATGGCGGGCAAGCTCGCTGCGGCCGGGCTGCACCGGGTCACCGTCAGCCTCGACGCGCTGGACGATGCCACCTTCCGCAAGATCAGCGATGTCGACCTCGCGGTCGCCGACGTGCTGGCCGGCATCGACGCGGCGGCCGCCGCCGGGATCGGGCCGATCAAGGTCAACATGGTCGTCAAGCGCGGGCTGAACGACGATCAGGTGGTCGACATGGCCCGCCATTTCCGGGGCTCGGGCCACATCCTGCGCTTCATCGAATTCATGGATGTGGGCGCCAGCAACGGCTGGCGGCTCGACGAGGTGGTGCCCTCGCGCGAGATCATCGACCGGATCGATGCGGTGTTTCCGCTCGAAACCGTCGAGGCCAACTATCAGGGCGAGGTGGCCGAGCGCTGGCGGTACCGCGACGGCGGCGGCGAGATCGGCGTGATTTCGTCGGTCACCCAGGCCTTCTGCCACGAGTGCTCGCGCATTCGCCTGTCCACCGAAGGGCAGTTGTTCACCTGTCTGTTCGCCACCGCCGGCCATGATCTGCGCACCCCGCTGCGCGACGGCGCGAGCGATGCCGAGCTGGCGGCCATCATCGGCCGGCTGTGGCAGGCGCGCGAGGACCGCTACTCCGAAATCCGGCGCAACAACACGCACGGACTCAAACGCATCGAGATGTCGTATATCGGCGGCTGAGCCTCAGCCGGCCGAATCGGCCAGCCGCGCCACCGCCGGCGCATCGTCGACGCTCGCGTCGTCGTCCGCCTCGTCGGGCAAGGCGTCGAGTTCGGCCGCCTCGATCTTGCGGAAGTGCGCGCTGATCTTGCGCGAGCTCACCTGCACGTCCTTCACGTCCTTGCCGGCCTGCTCGATGTGCCGCACCAGCGCCTGCATGCGATCGTCGAAGCGGTTGAAATCCTTGGCCAGCTTGCCCAGCGCGTCCTTGATGACGTGAATCTGCTTGCGCGTCTCCACATCCTTGAGCACCGCGCGGGCGGTGTTGAGCACCGCCATCAACGTGGTCGGCGACACGATCCACACTTTCTTTTCGAGCGCGTAGCCCACTACCTCGGGGTGATAGGCGTGAATCTCGGCAAACACCGCCTCGGCCGGCACGAACATCACCGCGCCGTCGGAGGTCACGTTGGGAATGATGTACTTGCCGGCGATCGCATCCACGTGGCGCTTCACATCGCCGCGAAACGCCGATTGCGCCGCGCGACGCTCGGCCTCGCCGGCGCCGGTGTCGAACATGCGGTGGTAGTTTTCGAGCGGAAACTTCGAATCCACCGCCACCAGCCCGGTCGGTTCGGGCAGCTTGAGCACGCAGTCGGCGCGCACATTGCCCGGCAGGCCGGCCTGGAACTCGAAGGCGTCGGGCGGCAAGGCGTTGCGCACCAGCGCTTCGAGCTGCACTTCGCCAAAGGCCCCCCGCGCGCGCTTGTCGCCCAGCAATTCCTGCAGGCTCACCACATTGGTGGTCAGCCCGTCGATCTTCTTTTGTGCTTCGTCGATGGTCGCCAGCCGCGTCATCACGTTCACGAAGGTCTCATTGGTCTTCTTGAAACCTTCGTCGAGGCGCTCGTGCACCTGGCCGGTGATTTTTTCGAGGCGCTCATTCACCGTCCGGGTCAGCGCCTCCATGCTCCTGGCCATCTGCTCGGAGGCGCTGCTCATGCCTTTTTGCAGCAGCTCCCGGTCTGCGCGCGCATGCTCGCCCAGCCGGGCCAGCGTCTGCTCGATCATCTCGCTGCGCAGCCGCGCGTGCGCGCTATGCACGCCGTTGGCCAGTTCGGTCAGGCGCAGCTGAGTCTCGCCGCGCTGTTCCCCCAGCTGGGTCTGCAGGGTCAGCTGCAGCGCCTGCATGGCCTCGCGGGTGGCCTTGAGTTCAGCGTCGACCTGATGCCGCACCCGCGCCCCCTGCAGATCACCCGCCGCGATCAGACGATCGGTCTGCCCGCCCAGCCCGTCGTGCATATCCTTGAGCATCTGGCGATGACCCGCTTCGATTTCTTCATGCACCGAAGCGACCAGCGCATCCGGCAACTCGACCTGCAGATGGCGCAGGCGCAACACCAGCCATAAAACGGCCAGCAAAAGCACCGCAAGCGCACCGCCCAAGGCGTAGAGAAGTTCAAGCTGGGTCACAGCGTCACCGGATTTTTTATTGCTGCCGAGTATAGCAGTGGCATGAACACCGCTCAGAGCGCGTCGCGCAACAAGGCCAGCGGCGGCTGGCGCAACAAACCCCGCGCGCCCAGCCAGCCGGCCAGCACCACCCCGCCGGCGCCGACGAGCGCCCCCGCCAGCACCGGCGCGAGCGCGGGCGCGTAGGGCATGTCGAACACCTGGATCGCCAGCAGCCAGCCCACCAGACTCGCACCAACGCCAGCCAGTGCGCCCGCCAGCGCGCCGAGCAAGGCGAACTCCACCGCCAGGGTCTGGCGCAACTGGCGCTGACGGGCGCCGAGCGCGCGCATGATCGCGAACTCGCGCGCGCGTTCATCGTGAGTCGACTGCAAAGCCGCCAGCAAGACCACCACCCCGGCCGCGACCGCGAAGCCAAAGACCAGCTCGACCACCGTGATCAGGCGCGCGATCATCCCCTCGACCTGCGCCATCACCGCGCCGACGTCGATCAGCGACACATTCGGAAAGGCGCGGGTCAGCTCGAGCGCGAAGCCGGCCTCGGCCTGCGCCGGCGGCAGAAAGAAGCTGGTGATCAGGCTGGCCGGAAAATCCCGCAGCACCGGCGGCGAGCCGATGAAGAAGAAATTGACCTGCATCGAATCCCAGCGCAGCGTGCGCGCGCTGCCCACCCGCGCACGCACCGGCTGACCGGACACCTCGAAGGTCACGCTGTCGCCGACCCGCACCCCCAGCGTCTCGGCAACGCCATCTTCGACCGAGAACGCCGCCACCTCGGTGTCGCCGTGCCATTGCCCCGCGCTGACCCGGTTGCCGGTCGGCAGGCGGCTGCCGTAGGAGAGGTTGAACTCGCGTTCGGCGAGACGCTTGGCACGGGCGTCGGTGAAGGATTCGGGCGACACCGGGCGGTCGTTGATGGCGATCAGGCGGCCGCGGATCATCGGCTGCACTTCCGGTCGCGGCAGGCCGGCGGCAGCGAAAAAACGGAGGAAATCGTCACGCTGGTCGGGCTGCAGATTGATCACGAAGCGATTCGGCGCATCGGCCGGCACGGTACCGCGCCAGGCATCGAGCAGGTCGGCGCGCACCAGCGTGAGCACCAGCAGGGCCATCAAACCGAGGCCGAGCGCAGTGGCCTGCACCACATGGCTGCCCAGCCGCCGCCGCAGCGCCTGAAAGCCGACCCGCCAGCCGCCCCGCGCGGCTCCGCTGGCCTGGGCGGCGAGCGAGAAGGCGGCCCCGCTGAAGACGGCGAAGCCCAGCAACGCGGCCGCGAAACCGAGGCTGACCCAGCCGCCCAGGCGCAGGTCATCCGCCACCCAGATCACGATCAGGCTCAGCGTGCCCAGGCCGCTGAGCCAGGCCGCTCGGGTCTGCGCCTTGCGCTCGCCCAGCTCGCGGCGCATCACGCGCAGCGTCGGGACACGTCCGAGCGCGATCAGGTGGGGCAGCACGAAGCCGAGCAGCAAGGCGAGGCCGACGATCAGCCCGTGCGCCAGCGGGGTCGCGGTGGGCGGCGGCAGACGGGTGCCGAGCAACTCGACCAGCCCGCCGGCCAGCGCGGACTGGATCGCCCAGCCGATCACCACGCCCAGCAACGAGGCCAGCAACCCGAAACACAAAAACTCGACCAGATGCACCCCGATCAGCTGCGCCTGCCGCGCGCCCAGGCAGCGCAGTACCGCGCAACCATCGAGATGACGCTGCATGAAGCGTCGCGCGGAGAGGCCGATGGCCACCGCCGCCAGCACCACCGCCAGCGTGGCGGCGAGGCGCAAAAAGCGCTCGGCGCGTTCGAGCGCGATGCGCACTTCGGGGCGCGCGTTGTCGATCGATTCGATGTGCTGGCCGCGCGCCAGCGCCGGCTCAATGGACTGGCGGAAACGTCGGATGTCATCCTCCGCGCCGGCCAGATGGAGGCGGTACATCACCCGCGAGCCGTTCTGGATCAGCCCGGTGGCGGGCAGATCGGCGGCGTTGACCATCACCCGCGGCAGCATGCTGAAGAAATTGGCCCCGCGGTCGGACTCGAAAGTGAGCACGCCGGCCACCCGGAAGCGGCCGTTGCCGAGTTGAACCGTGTCGCCGGGGGAAACATCGAGCGCCGCCATCACCCGCGCGTCGGGCCAGATCTCGCCCGGTTGCGGCATGCGCGCGACCACCGCATCCGGGGCATTGGGCGCGGGCGCCACGCGCACCTGGCCACGCAACGGGTAGGGATCGTTCACCGCCTTGACGGCCACCAGTTGAAATCCCCGTTCGCCGGCCACCATGCTCGAAAAGGTCAGTGTGTCGGCGCTGCGCAGACCCGCCTGGTCGGCCTGGGCACGCACCGCGTCCGGCCACGGATGGTCGGCGCGGAGCAGCAGATCGCCGCCGAGCAACTGGTTGGCCTCGCGATCGAGACTGCGTTCGACCCGGTCGGTGAGGAAGCCGACGCTGGCGAGGCTGGCCACCGCCACCACCAGCGCCAGCCCGAGCAGATGCAGCTCGCCGGCGCGCAGGTCGCGCCGCAGCATGCGCAGGGCGAGGCGCAGCAGCGTCATGGCGCCAGCAGGCGCTCGACCAGCCGCACCCAGTAGCTGACGCCGACCGGAATGACCGCGTCGTTGAAATCGTAATGCGGGTTGTGCAGGGTGCAGCCGCCCTCGCCGGGGCCATTGCCGAGCCACACGTAGGCGCCGGATTTTTCCTGCAGGAAGTAGGCAAAATCCTCGGCCCCCATGCTCGGCGGCAGGTCGGTGCGCACCGCGTCATCACCGGCCACGGCGCGCGCTACCCCGGCACACAGCGCGGCCTCGGCGGCGGCGTTGAGGGTGGCCGGATAACCGCGCTGGTAGCTGAAGCGGACGTTGACATTGAAGGCGGCACCGATGCCCTGACAGATGCGCTGCATGGCCTCTTCGATGCGCGACTGGTTCTCGCTGGAGAAGGCGCGCACCGTGCCGCACAGGCTGGCCCGGTCGGGGATCACGTTGTAGGCCTCGCCGGCGTGTATCTGGGTGACCGACACCACCGCCGCGTCGAGCGGGTCGAGCGTGCGGCTGACCACGGTCTGCAGCGCCTGCACCAGCGCGGCGGCGGCGGGCACCGGGTCGACCCCGAGGTGCGGCATGGCGGCGTGGGCGCCATGGCCCATCACCTCGATGTCGAAGCGGTCGGCCGAGGCCATCACCGGCCCCGAATGCACCGCGAAGTGGCCCGCCGGCAGGCCCGGCCAGTTGTGCAGGCCGAACACCGCGTCCATCGGGAAACGCTCGAACAGTCCATCCTCGATCATCTCGCGGCCACCACCATCCCCCTCCTCGGCCGGCTGGAAGATCAGGTACACCGTGCCATCGAAGTCGCGATGCCCGGCCAGATACTGCGCCGCGCCGAGCAGCATGGTGGTGTGCCCGTCGTGGCCGCAGGCGTGCATCCGGCCGGGGTGGCGCGAGTGGTGCGGAAAGGTGTTGCGCTCCTGCATCGGTAGCGCGTCCATGTCGGCGCGCAGGCCGATGGCGCGCGCGCTGGTGCCGGCGCGGATGACGCCGACCACGCCGGTGCGACCGATGCCGCGATGGGTTTCGATGCCGGCCGCTTCGAGCCGTTTGGCAACCAGCTCGGCAGTACGGTGTTCTTCGAAAGCGAGCTCCGGGTGGGCGTGGATGTCGCGGCGCAGCGCGGTCAACCCGGCATGCTGCAATTGGACTGCCTCAATGATGTTCATCGCCATGCCCCCGTGACAAGCAGAGTCGCCAGTGTACTCCGAGCCTCACTCCGGCGTCGTTTCACCGATCGGCGCGGGCATCGTTCGCGGCGGCGGCAGGCTTTCAAGAAAGGCGACCACCTCGGCCTCGACCCGGCTGCGCTGCATCGGCGGCAGACTGCGCCACACCCGGCGGCCATAAGGCTTGCCGACCATGCGCGGATCGCACACCACCAGCACGCCGCGGTCCTGCTCGGTGCGGATCAGCCGGCCGGCGCCCTGCTTCATGTTGATCACCGTGCGCGGCAACTGGTAGGTCATGAACGGATTGACGCCGGCCTTGCGCAGATGCTCGATGCGCGCCGACAGCACCGGATCGTCGGGCGGGGCAAAAGGCAGCTTGTCGATGATCACCACCGACAGCGCGTCGCCCGGCACATCCACCCCCTCCCAGAAACTCTGGCTGGCCACCAGCACCGCATTACCGAGCTGGCGGAAACGCGCCAGCAACTGGCTGCGCGAGCCCTCGCCCTGCACCAGCACGGGCAGCGCCAGCGCTTCCCGGTCGAGCGCGGCGGCGATCCGCTCGTGAATCCGGCGCATTGCGCGCAGCGAGGTGCACAGCACGAAGGTGCGCCCCTGCGCGGCGCGGATCAGCGGCAGCGCCACGTCGGCCACGGCGTCCGGATAGTCCGCCGAATTGGGATCGGGCATCGGCGCGGGGGCGTAGAGCATCGCCCGCGCGGCGTAGTCGAAGGGGCTGCCCCAGACCGCGGTGTCGGGCGGGGTGTCGAGTCCGCCCAGCCCCATCTCGCGGATGTAGTGATCGAAATCCTGCCCGACGGCGAGCGTCGCGGAGGTGAAAATCCACGCCCGCGGATGCCCCTGGAGCTGGCGCGCGAACAACTCGCCGATCTGCAGCGGGGTGCTATGCACCAGCACCGACTGGGTGAACACCTCCACCCAGCGCACCACATCGGCGTCCCCCGGCACAAGCCACTCGCCCAGCCGGGTGCGCAGTTCGTCGAGCCGGCGCGCGCAGTTGGCCAGCCCTTCGGAACGCTCGGCCTGAGTGGCGAGCACCGTGGCGAAATCGCCCAGCGCGCCGGCCAGCGCGCGCAGCGCCGGCTGGAACGCGGGGTGCCGGTCGAGTTGATCGAGGCTGATCCGGGCGTTCTCGGCATTGACCGCGAGGCGCCAGTCGCGGGCGGCTTTCTCGACGCTGCGGGTGAGCTCCGTGAGTTGGCGGCAATCCTTGGCGGCGGCGAGCGTTTCGGTGCGCGTGTCGCGCGCCAGCTCGATCACCTGCGCGCTCGACACCGATTCGCCGAAGAACAGCGTTGCGGTCTCTGGCAGCTGATGGGCCTCGTCAAAGATCACCGTGTTGCAACTCGGCAGGAGTTCGCCCATGCCTTCGTCGCGCAACACCACATCGGCGAAAAACAGGTGGTGATTGACCACCACCACGTCGGCTTCCATCGCCGCACGGCGCGCGGCCAGGACGAAGCACTCCTTGACCTGGGGGCACTCCTGCCCGAGGCAGTTGTCGCGGGTCGAGGTGGCCGCCGGCCATGCGCCGCTGTCCTCCGGCACATCGACGCATTCGGCCTTGTCGCCGGTGGTGGTGATCTCGGCAAAGCGCGCGATCTTGCGCAGGTGCGCCGCTTCCTCGGGGGTGCGGAAGCGCCCTTCCCCCGCGTTGCGCGCGAGGTGGTAGTGGCACACGTAATTGGCCCGGCCCTTGAGCAGCGCGGAGGAGAGCGGCAATTTGAGCGCCTGGCAGACGGTCGGCAGGTCGCGCCGGAATAACTGGTCCTGCAAGGTTTTGGTGCCGGTGGAGATCAGCACCTTTCCGCCGGACAGCAGCGCTGGCGCCAGATAGGCAAAGGTCTTGCCGGTGCCGGTGCCGGCCTCGGCGATGAGCACCCGGTTGCCGGCAATCGCGGCGGCAATGCGGGTGGCCATGTCGACCTGCTGCGCGCGCGGGGTAAAGCCGGGGACCACCGCGGCGAGCGCGCCGTCGGGGGCAAACACCTCGTCCAGCTCAATCATCGTCAAGGGCGTCCACCCGCAGCCAGAACTGCGCGCTGCCGCGATCACTTGTTTGCGAGCGGCCACCGATGACGCCCCGCTCCACCTCCGCGCCGGTGTCACTGCCACCGACGGCGATCCATTCTCCCATCCCTCCCTCGACGGTGTTTTCGAGCCGCACGGTGTCGATCTGGCCATCGCCGCGCAGTTGGCTGCTTTCGGGGCGCAGCACCACCCGCACCCGCGCGCCGATCCGCGTCGGCTCGGCCAGCAGTCCGGTGCCGACATCGCGATATTCACTACCGCGAATCACCCGCACGCCGTCGGGACGCACCCACACCTGGGTGAAGGGCAGCGCCACCGACTGGCCGACAAAAACGCGCGCCTGCCCGCCATCGACAGTGTCGACAAACTGTGTGCCGTGTTGGGTGCTGCGCAGCGTGCGATCCCCGAACACGATGCGCGCGTCGCCGATGCGCACCTGCGTCGAGCGGTGATCGTCCGTCGCGGGCAGGCGCAGCGTGACATCGCCGCTGCGCACGGTGCCACCGACACCCAGCTCGCGCGCTGTCCCCACCGTTTCGTGCGCCAGCCGCACCTGAACGCGCAGGCGCTGGGCGGGCTGGTCGATCGCGGCGAGCGCTTCGCGCAACTGGCGCAGGTTGGCCGCATCGGTGCGGATCAGCAGTTTTCCATCGATCGCGCTGATCCGCCCGCCGGGCGAAAGCAACGGACGCAGCGCCGGCGCAGCCGATTCGGCACTGCGATGCTGCAAGGGGATGATGGTGAGCGGAGGGTCGCCCAGCGCGGGGCCGCCGCACAGGGCGACGAGCGTCAACAGCGCGACGCGGAGGAAGCGGTTCATTGCCTATTCGGGCCGATGCGCTTCGGCCAGATAGTCGCGGGTGCGCATTTCCATCAGCCGGCTGACGGTGCGGACGAATTCGTGGGCGTTGTGCCCCTCGCAATACAACTCGGCGGCGGGCGCGGCCGCGCTCATGACGAGCTTGACGCGGTGGTCGTAGAGCACGTCGATGAGCCAGGTGAAGCGCCGCGCCTCGTTGGACATCGCCGCGCTCATCTGCGGCACGCCGGAGAGCAACACGGTGTGATGCTCGCGCGCCAGTTCAAGGTAGTCGTTCTGCGAGCGGGGGCCGCCGCACAGCGCGGCAAAATCGAACCAGATCACGCCGGGGGCGATGCGGCGCGCGTTCATTTGCCGGCCGAGGACCTCGATGGTGCCGGGCTCGCCTTCAAAGCCGGAGATCTTGAAGAAATCCTCCGCCATGCGCGTGGCGGCGGTCGCATCGTCGGGCACAAGGTAGATCTCGAGCTGCTCGAGCGTGCGCAGCCGGTAGTCGGTGCCGTAATCGACCTCAATCACCGAGAAGCGCTTCTTCAGCATGTCGATGGTGGGCAGGAAGTTGATGCGCTGCAACCCGTTGGGATAGAGCCCGTCGGGCGGATAGTTGGAGGTCATCACGAAGATCACGCCGCGCTCGAACAGCGCGGTGAGCAGGCGCCCGAGGATCATCGCGTCGGCGATGTCGGAGACGTGGAATTCGTCGAAACACAGCAGCCGAACCTCCTCCGAGATGCGTCGGGCGACGGTCTGCAAGGGATCGGGCAGATGGTTGAGCGTTCTGAGGTCGTTCTGCACTTCCTGCATGAAGGCATGGAAATGCACCCGGCGCTTGCGCTGGTAGGGCATGGCCTCGAAGAAGCAGTCCATCAGGAAACTCTTGCCGCGCCCCACCCCGCCCCAGAAATACACGCTGGTCGGTTCGACTGGCTTGTTGAACAGCTTGCGCAGCACGCTCTGGCGCGCCACCTTGAAACCGAGCAACTCGGAATACAGCTGCTGCAAACGCCGAACGGCGGTCTCTTGCGCCGGGTCGGCCTGGTAGCCGCGCGCCGCGAGTTCGGCGTGGTAGGCATCGACCATGCCGTGTTCAGGAACGTTGAGAATGCGGTGGGGCATCGCTTGGCAGAACTCGAAGGTGGGTATCGGGAAATGCACAGGGGTGGATCACAGACGGCGCGCCGCCTGCAACCCACCCCTGTACTTAACTACAGCGCCGCTTAGAAATGCAAGGGGCGTTTATCGACAGCCAGTGCCGCTTCGTGGACGGCTTCGGACAAGGTCGGGTGCGCATGGCAGATGCGCGCCAGATCTTCGGCTGCGCCGTGGAACTCCATCGTCACCACGGCTTCGGCAATCAGCTCCGAGGCATTGGCGCCGATGATATGCACGCCCAGAATCCGATCAGTCTCGGCGCAGGCCAGCATCTTGACGAAGCCGGTCGGCGCGCCCATGCCCAGCGCACGGCCGTTGGCCAGGAACGGAATCTTGCCGGCCCGGTAGGCCACGCCCTCGGCCTTGAGCTGCTGTTCGGTCTTGCCGACCCAGGCAATTTCCGGCGAGGTGTAGATGACCCACGGAATGGTGTCGAAATTGCAGTGCCCGGACTGGCCGGCCATCAGCTCGGCCACCATCACCGCCTCTTCCATCGCCTTGTGCGCCAGCATCGGGCCGCGCACCACGTCACCCACGGCCCACACGCCCGGCAGGT
>JAGRFO010000323.1 GCA_020446005.1 Rhodocyclaceae bacterium
GCGCCGCGCCGCCGGCGGCGCCAGCGCCATCACCGCGTCAAGTTCCGCAGCGCGCACCGCCACCCCGAACACCGCCTCGGCGGCGGCGTTGGAGTGCAGCACCTGCCCCGTCTCGTCAAACACCAGCAGCACCTCGCGGACCGCATCGAACACGTCCTGCAGCAAGGCGTCGCGGGCGCGCAGGGCGCGTTCGGCGTGCAGGCGCTCGGTGACGTCGCGGCCGATCACCACCATCCCCTGCCGACTGCCGTCGCGCGCGTAGAGTGGCACCTTGGTGACGTCAAAATGGCGCAGCCCCGCGCCGGAATACGCCATTTCGCGTCGCACGCAGACGCTCGCGCCGGCCTGCCAGGCGGCCTCGTCACTGGACTCAAAGGCTTCGAAATCCTCGCGCCGGGCCGGATACAGGCGCGCCAGTTCGACATCGGTGCGGCCCTCCCAGTCCATGCCGTCGAGGCCGAAGGCGCTGTGACCGACGCCGTTGAGCAGTTGCCAGCGCCCCGCCCCGTCCTTGAGCAGGACCGCGTCGGGCAGCGCCTCGACCAGGGTACTGAGCTGCTGCTCGCGAATCCGCAGCGCGGCCTCGGCCAGCCGGTGCTCGGTCATGTCGGTGTGGGTGCCGATCATGCGCAGCGCGCGGCCGGCGGCATCGCGCTCGACCGCCTTGCCGCGACTGACGATCCACCGCCAGCCGCCGTTCTTGTGGCGCAGCCGGTGCTCGCTCACGAAGGCGGCCGATTCGCCGGCAATGTGGGCGTTCAAGGCAGCCAGGGTCTTGTCTGCATCATCGGGGTGAATCCGGCGGTGCCACTCGTCCAGCGCGCCGTGGATCTCGTCCTCGCGGTAGCCCAGCATCTCCTTCCAGCGCCGCGAGTAGAACACCGCGTCACCGTCGGCGGTCCAGTCCCACACCCCGTGGTCGGCGCTCTCCAGCGCAAATTGCCAGCGCAACTGGGCCTCGTAGGCCTCGCGCGCGGTTTCCTTCTGCTCGGTGATGTCGGTGCCGGTGCCCACCACCCGCGTCGCCCGACCATGCTCGTCGCGCTCGACCACCCGACCGCAGGCCAGGATCCAGCGATAGGCGCCGGGCTTGTAGCGCAGCCGGTGCTCGCACTTCCACAGATCGGTGTGCCCGCGCAGATGCTCGACCAGCGAATGGCGGGCGTGCTCGAGATCGTCCGGATGGATCATCGCCAGCCATTGCGCCAGGGTGTTTTCGAGCTCCCAGTCCTCGAAACCGATCATCTGCTTGCAGGCACTGGAGTAATCCACGCCGCCCGAGGCGACGTCCCATGCCCACAAGCCGTGGCCGGCCCCTTCGATCACCGACAGCCAGCGCATCATGTCGCGCTGGCTGGCCCGCGCCTGCGCTTCGGCGAGCTTGCGCGGGGTGATGTCTTCAATCACCGACACGTAGTAGAGCGGCCGCTGGTGCGCATCGAGCACCGGCGAGACCACGATCCGCACCCACACGGTGTGACCGTCGCGGTGGACATAGCGCTTTTCGTTGACGTACAGATCGATCTCGCCGCGCTCCATCGCGCGCTTGGCGGCCAGATCGTGGGGCAGGTCGTCGGGGTGGGTGACGCCGGGAAAACCTTTCACCAGCAGCTCTTCGCGGGTGTAGCCGAGCATCGCGCAGAGCATGGCGTTGACGCGCAGCCACTGTCCGTCGAGAGCGATGTGGGTCATCCCCACCGCCACCTGTTCGAAGGCCGAGGCAAAGCGCGCCTCGGTCTCGGCCAGCGCGCGGCTGCGCAGCGCCGCGGTGCGCGCCAGCGCGGCCTGCCGGGTCGACAATCGCCAGGTCAGCGCCGCCAGCGCCGCGCTGGCGCTCAGGCCCAGCAGGAGGATCAGCCACGGCAAGGCGCTCAACCGGGCGGCAAAGAAGGCCTCGCCCGCCTGACTGCGAAGCTGCCAGCGCCGGCCGGCGAATTCGAACTCGCGGACCGGCGCCGGATGCTCGGCCGACCGCAGCGGCGGCGGACCGCCGGCCAGTTCGATCGGCAGGATGGTGGTGATCTCAGCCCAGCCCAGCGGCAGGTCGCCGGGGGCGGTCTCGAGCAGTTGCGCCGGGGCCAGTTCGAGCACCAGCACCCCGCCGACCGGATAGGACGCATGGACCGGCGCGATCAGCGCGAAAATCGCGCCCGGCGGCTGCCCCGCCACCAGCGCGCGCAACACCCCCTCGCCGCGCACCGTCTGCGACAGCGCGGCGAACTTCGTGAGGGTGTCGG
>JAGRFO010000067.1:0-452 GCA_020446005.1 Rhodocyclaceae bacterium
GCGCCAGCGCGGCATCGACCAGCGCGATCAGCTGCGCGTCCTCCGTCCGCTGCCACCAGTGACTCAGGACGTCGGGCGTTTGCGCGCCTTGCGGGGCCTGCCAGGCGGCCGGGAGGTCGAGCGTCGGGCGTTGATAGTCCGGCCCGACCGTGGCACAGCCGGCCAGAAGCAGGACGGCGCACAGGGCGGCGAGGCGGGATGGCGATTGGGCGAGCGGCATGGGAGGTGTGATCTTTCGGTTGGCTGGAGGCGATCATCGCCCCGGACCGGGTTAATTCCGGTTAGTCCAGTGTAAAGACCCGTAAAGCCCGGCGGGTGGGCGCTGAAGCGGGGGCGTCGTGGCGCGTTGATTGTCCATCATTTCTGATGGATGACGTCCGGCATTGGCGCGTTGCCGCGCTTTGGTTACTCTTGCGCCCATGGAAATCTTGCTCCAGCAGATCGTCAATGGC
>JAGRFO010000067.1:461-4226 GCA_020446005.1 Rhodocyclaceae bacterium
GGCAGCGTGTATGCGCTGGTGGCGCTGGGGTACACGATGGTCTACGGGATTCTCGGCCTGATCAATTTCGCCCACGGCGAGGTGCTGATGGTGGGCGCGCTGACCGCCTTGCAGACCGTGCTGCTGCTGATGGAGGTGGTGCCCGGCCTGCCGCCGTTGCTGATGCTCGCGGCGGCGGTGGGGGTGGCGGTGCCGGTGTGCATGGCGCTGGGCTTCCTGATGGAGCGCCTCGCCTATCGCCGCCTGCGTGGGGCGCCTCGGCTGGCGCCGCTGATCACCGCCATCGGCCTGTCCTTTCTGCTGCAGACGCTGGCGATGATCGTGTGGGGGCGCAACTATCACCGTTTTCCGGCGCTGATCTCGACCGAGCCGCTGGAGCCGCTGGCCGGGGTGTTTGTGACGCCGGTGCAGATGGCGATCGTCGTCATCTCGGCGCTGCTGATGGCCGCGCTGGTGCTGCTGGTGAATCGCACCCGGCTCGGCCGGGCGATGCGCGCCACCGCCGAGAACCCCCGCGTGACGGCGCTGATGGGGGTGGACGCCAATGCCATCATCGCGCTGACCTTCATCATCGGCGCCGGGCTGGCGGCGGTGGCGGGGGTGATGTTTGCCAGCAACTACGGCATCGCGCACTACGCGATGGGCTTCATGCCCGGCCTCAAGGCCTTTACCGCGGCGGTGCTCGGCGGCATCGGCAATCTGGCCGGAGCGATGCTCGGCGGCATCGTGCTGGGGTTGGTCGAGGCGATTGGCGCGGGCTACATCGAGGAGCTCAGCTTCGGCTTTCTCAACTCCAGCTATCAGGACATTTTCGCCTTTGTGATTCTCGGCGTGGTCCTCATTTTTCGCCCCACCGGCCTGCTTGGTGAGCGCGTGTCGGACCGCGCCTGAGCGATGGACGAGCTCGCCCACGCCGTCCCCTGGCTTGGCCGGCGCAATCCGCGCGCGGCCCGCTGGCTGGTGATTGCGCTGGCGCTGGCGGCGCCGCTGATCGCCGCCTACTTTGGCCGCAGCTGGGTGCGGATTCTCGACTTCGCGCTGCTCTACATGCTGCTCGCGCTGGGGCTTAATCTGGTGGTCGGCTTCGCCGGGCTGCTCGATCTGGGTTACATCGCGTTCTACGCCGTCGGCGCCTACACCTGGGCCTTTCTCGCCTCGCCACATTTCGGCGTGCATCTGCCGTTCTGGCTGGTGCTGCCGCTGGGGGCGGGCTTTGCCGCGCTGGCGGGGATCATCCTCGGTGCGCCGGTGCTGCGCCTGCGCGGCGACTACCTCGCCATCGTCACCCTCGGTTTCGGCGAGATCGTGCGCATCTTCCTCAACAACCTCAACCACCCGGTCAACATCACCAACGGACCGCAAGGCATCAACGCCCTCGACTCGCTCAGCCTGTTCGGCTGGGATCTGGCCGGCACGCTGCGGCTGGGCGATTTCAAGATGCATTCGTTGTACCTGTACTACTACGTCTTCCTGCTGTGCGTGGTGGGTTCGATCGTGTTAATCCGGCGGCTGCAGATCTCGCGCATCGGGCGTGCCTGGGCGGCGATGCGCGACGACGAACTGGCGGCCAAGGCGGTCGGCATCAACGTGCGCAACATGAAGCTGCTGGCCTTCGCGCTGGGCGCGACTTTCGGCGGGGTGGCGGGCGGGTTGTTCGGCGCGTTTCAGGGCTTCGTGTCGCCCGAATCCTTCTCGCTGATGGAGTCCATCGCGGTGCTCACCATGGTGGTGTTCGGCGGCATGGGCAATGTCGTCGGCGCGGTCGTCGGGGCCTTGATTCTCACCGCGCTACCCGAAGTGCTGCGCACCCTGGCCGTGCCGCTGCAGGCGGCGCTGCTTGGCCGCGCCGTCCTCGACCCCGAAGTGCTGCGCATGCTGCTGCTCTCGCTGGCGATGATTCTGGTGATGCTGCTGCGCCCCGGCGGCCTCGTGCCCGCCCGCGCGCGCACCGCGCGGCCCGAACTGCGTGGTGCGGCGGCGCGATGATCTCCCTGCTCGAAGCGCGTGGCGTCGGCAAGCGTTTTGGCGGTCTCACCGCGCTCGACGATGTGACGCTGACCATCAACAAGGGCGAAATCTACGGCCTGATCGGCCCCAACGGCGCGGGCAAGACCAGCTTCTTCAACGTCCTCACTGGCGCGTACGCACCCGACGCCGGGCGCTTGGTGTTCAACGGCAGCACGCTGCCGGTCGGCCAGCCACACCGGGTGGTCGCCGCCGGCATCGCGCGGACCTTCCAGAACATCCGCCTGTTCGGCCGCATGACGGCGCTCGAAAACGTGATGGCCGGGCACCACATCCGCACCCGCGCCGGGGTGTGGGGCATCCTCGCGCAGAGCCGCCGCACTCGCGAAGAAGAGCGCCTGAGCACCGAGCGCGCCTTCGCCCTGCTGGACTACGTGGGCATCACACGCTTTGCTGACACGGTGTGCACCCACCTGTCCTACGGCGACCAGCGCCGCCTTGAAATTGCTCGCGCGCTGGCCGCCGAGCCGCAGTTGCTGGCGCTCGATGAGCCGGCCGCCGGCATGAACGCCACCGAAACCGGCCAGCTCCGGGCGCTGATCGAGCAAATCCGCCACGATGGGGTGACGGTGCTGCTGATCGAGCACGACGTGAAGCTGGTGATGGGGCTGTGCGATCGTGTCGCGGTGCTCGATTTCGGTCGCGTCATTGCCGAAGACGTGCCCGCGGCGGTACAGCAGAACCGGGCGGTGATCGAGGCCTATCTGGGCGGGGGTGGCCATGCGCGCTGAAGCCGCCACGCCGCTGTTCCGGGTCGACGACATGCGCGTGGCCTACGGCGCCATCGCCGCGGTCAAGGGCGTGAGCCTCGAACTGAACGCCGGCGAAATGGTGTGCCTGATCGGCGCCAACGGCGCCGGCAAGACCACCACCCTCAACGCCATCGCCGGCCTGCTGCCGCTGGCCGGCGGCCGGATCGCCTACGCGGGCGAGGACATTGGCGCGCTGCCGGCGCACCAGCGGGTGCGCCGCGGCATCGCGCTGGTGCCCGAGGGGCGGGGCATCTTCACCCGGCTGAGCGTCGAGGAAAATCTGCGCATGGGCGCCTACGCGCGCGCCGACGATGACGCCATCGACGCCGATCTGGCACGGGTCTGCGGCCTGCTCCCGCGCATCGGGGAGCGCCTCGCGCAGACCGCCGGCACGCTCTCCGGCGGCGAGCAGCAAATGCTCGCGATTGGCCGCGCGCTGCTCTCGCGGCCGAAGCTGCTGCTGCTCGACGAGCCGTCGATGGGGCTCGCGCCGCGCATCGTGGAGCAGATCTTCGAGGTGGTGCGCAGCGTTCAGGCGGCCGGCGTGGCGGTGCTGCTGGTCGAGCAGAACGCCCATCTCGCGCTCGAATTCGCCGGGCGGGGGTATGTGATGGACTCGGGCCGGATCGTGCTCGCCGGTGCGGCCGAGTCCTTGCTGGCCGACCCTCAGGTGCGCGCTGCTTATCTGGGTCAATAAAAAACCGGCAGGGCCATGCGGCGCTGCCGGTTTCGGGCCGCCCGGCACACCGTGGTGCGCCGGGGGTGTCAGGCGATCAGTACTTGTAAGCCGATTCGCCGTGCGCGGTGATGTCGAGACCTTCGCGCTCTTCGTCTTCCGGCACCCGCAGGCCGACCAGAATATCGACGATCTTGTAGCCGACCAGCGCGACCACGCCGGACCACACGATGGTCAGGATCACGCTGTAGGTCTGGATCCACACCTGGCTGGCGATCGAGAAGTCTTCGCCACCCGTGCCGCCCAGCGACG
>JAGRFO010000068.1:0-7537 GCA_020446005.1 Rhodocyclaceae bacterium
TCAAGCGCCGCCGTGGTGGCGTGCGCATTGGCGGTGGCCGCGATGTGGCGCTCGGCGCTGCGCGCCGGTTTGGCGGCATAGCCGGTGGCCGCTTCGGGCTGAGCCGGTGCGGCGTGCACGGTGGCGCTCAGCCACAGCGCCAGCAGGCAGGCGGCGGCTCTCATCCGCAATACGGCCCGAGCTTGCGCGCGACCAGCGGACAATCGGGCAGGCGATAGTCGGGCAGTCCGTTAAGGAATGGCGGTGGCGCTTGACCGTCGATCAAGGGGCTGAGCCAGCGCAGACCGGCGGGACTCAGATCGAAGCCGTCGGCATCGATGAAGCTGCGCGGCAGGCGGCGCTCCTGGTTGGCGATGGGCGCCAGCTCGACCGGCTCGACCTCCCAGCGGTAGGGCGCATCGCTGCGCCGACGGATCGCGGGCATCACGCAATCGCGGCCGGCGATGGCGTACTGCACCGCCGCCCAACCCACCGCTTCGGCCTGGTTGCGATCCGTGACGGACACCAGATGACCGGCCGCGCGCTGCAGGTAGTCGGGCACCGTCCAGTGATGCTTGTAGCCCAACCGCTCATGGACCAGCCGCGCCAGCCACTGGCCGATGCCGCCGAGCTGGACATGACCGCCCGCGTCCTGATCCTGCTCGGTCAATAATGCGCCGTTACCATCGCGCACGCCTTCCGATGCGGTGATGGCGCAGTAGCCGAGGCGCTCGACGCAGCGTTCGACGCGCGTCAGGAAAGCGACCTCGTCAAACGGGATTTCGGGGAACAGCACAATGTGCGGCGCATCGTCGGGCGCGCGCCGCGCGAGCACCGTGGAGGCGGCCAGCCAGCCGCAGTTGCGCCCCATCACTTCCATCACGAAGATGCGGCCGCGCCGGACCGCCATGGCGCGCAGGTCGAGGCCGGCTTCGCGCATCGAGGTGGCGAGGTATTTGGCGGCGGAGCCAAACCCCGGCGAGCAGTCGGTGCCTTCCAGATCGTTGTCGACCGTTTTGGGCACGCCGATGCAGGTGAGCGGATAGTTGCGCGCGCGCGCCGCCTGCGAGATCTTGATGGCGGTTTCCATCGAGCCGTTGCCGCCGTTGTATAAAAAGTAGCCGACGTTGTGCGCCGCCAGCACGGCGAGCACCCGGTCGAACTGGGCGGGATTGGCATCGGGCGCGTCGAGGTCGAAGCGGCACGAGCCAAAAGCGCCACCGGGCAACTGGCGCAGGGCTTGCAATTCGGCGTCGCCCAGGCTTGAGCAATCGACCAGGTCTTCGTCGAGCACGCCGAGAATGCCGTGTCGCGCGGCCAGCACCCGGCCGACCGAATCGGCGTGCATGCGGGCCGCCTCGATCACCCCGGCGGCGGTGGCGTTGATCACTGCGGTCACCCCGCCGGACTGCGCGTACAGCAGGTTTCTGCGCTTCATGGCTTCTCCGCGGCAAACAAAAACGCGATGGCCAACCGGAGCGTACCGGCCGCCATCGCGTTATTCCTGGGGCGCGCCCGGTCGATCAACCCAGCGCGTCGAACACCCGCGCGGTGATGTCATCGACCGACCCCATGCCGGAGATCACCTTGACCTTGGGCGCGGCGGCTTCGCCGGAGGCCGACCAAGCGGTGTAGTACTCCACCAGCGGCTTGGTCTGGGCGTGGTAAATGTCGAGACGGTTGCGGACGGTGGCTTCCTGGTCGTCATCGCGCTGCACCAGCGGCTCGCCGGTCACGTCGTCCTTGCCCTCGACCTTGGGCGGGTTGTACTTGATGTGGTAGGTACGGCCGGACGGCAGGTGGGCACGGCGGCCGCTCATGCGCTCGATGATCTCGCCGTCGGGCACGTCGATCTGCAGCACCACGTCAACCGGCACGCCGGCATCCTTGAGCGCGTCGGCCTGCGGCAGCGTGCGCGGGAAGCCGTCGAACATGTAGCCGGCCTTGCAGTCGTCTTCCTGCAGGCGGTCCTTGACCAGTCCGATGATGATTTCATCGGAGACCAGACCGCCCGAATCCATCACCTTCTTGGCTTCGATGCCCAACGGCGTGCCGGCCTTGACCGCGGCGCGCAGCATGTCGCCGGTGGAAATCTGCGGAATGCCGAATTTTTCCTTGATGAAGTTGGCCTGGGTTCCCTTACCCGCTCCCGGCGGCCCCAACAAAATCAGTCGCATACACCCTCCCGTGTTTGGCTTGTAGCGCGGTCGAACGCCGCATGATGGCAAAAGAAAGCGAAGTTACCCGCAAAGGCCGGACCGGTCAAACACGGCGCGCACCCGCGCCAGATCGTCCGCCGTATCGACCCCGGCGGCCGGCGCGTGCGCCACCGTCAGCACCCGGATGCGCTCGCCGTGCCACAGGGCGCGCAACTGTTCCAGCGCCTCCCAGTGTTCCAGCGGGCTGGGCGCCAGCCCGGCGTAGCGGCGCAGGAAACCGGCGCGGTAGGCGTAGAGTCCGATGTGACGCATCACCGGCAAACCCGCCGGCAGCGTGTCGCGCGCATGGGCAAAGGCATCGCGCGCCCACGGAATCGGCGCGCGCGAGAAGTACAGCGCGCGTTGGTGGGCGTCGGTCACCACCTTGACCACATTTGGATTGAACAGCTCGGCCACGTCGTCGATCGTATGCGCGGCGGTGGCGATCGCGCACTGCGCATCGTCCGCCAGCGCCTGCGCCACGCCGCCGACCAGCGCGGGGTCGATCAGCGGCTCGTCACCTTGCACGTTGACCACCAGCGTGTCGTCGGACCAGCTGCGTGCTGCCACTACTTCGGCCAGCCGGTCGGTGCCGGTGGGGTGGTCGGCGCGGGTCATCACCACCTGCCCGCCCGCCGCGCGCACCGCATCAGCGACGCCGGCGTGATCGGTGGCCACCCACACCTCATCGGCGCCCGCGTCGGCAATCCGCTCGACCACGCGCACGATCATCGGTTGTCCGCCGATGTCGGCCAGCGGCTTGCCGGGCAGACGGCTGGAGGCGTAGCGCGCGGGGATGACGATCTTGAACGGGCTCACGCCGCGTCGCCCTCGCCGGCGTCCATCTGACGCGCTTCGTCTTCGAGCATCACCGGGATATCGTCGCGAACCGGATACGCCAGCCGGCAGGCCTTGCACACCAGTTCGGCCTCGGCCCTGTGGTAGTCGAGCGGCCCCTTGCACACGGGGCAGACCAGAATCTCAAGCAGTTTGGCGTCCATGACGGCTCAGTGTCTCCAGAACGGGCTGCAGCGCAGCCGGGGGAATATGGGCACGCACCGGAAAGACCCACGTATCGGGCGGCGCGAAGTGGGCGCATTTTACCGCATCCTTCTCGGTCATCAGCAGCACCGCGCCGGCCCCGAAAGCCAGATCGGTGGCGCTGAAGGGATGGTGGTCGGCAAAGGCGTGCGGCACGACGTTCAGCCCCATGTCGCGCAGCTGGTCGAAAAAGCGCTGCGGCCGGCCGATGCCGGCGACGGCATGGATCGGCGTGTCGCCAAAATCCGCCGCGCTGCGCCGCTCGCGTCGATCGGCGAGGCGTTCGAAATGATCGCCACGCAGCGTCATCGGCGCGGTGGCCACCCCCGCCAGCACCGCGCGCAGCGAGGCCGAAACCTCGCCGTGGGTGAGCACCAGATCGGCGCTGCGCAGCCGCCCCACCGACTCGCGCAGCGGCCCGGCCGGCAACAGCCAGCGATTGCCGAGCACCTGCTCGTCGACCACCACCACCTCGACCGCGCGCGCCAGCGCCAGATGCTGCAGCCCGTCGTCGCTGATGATCACGTCGACCGCCGGATGGTCGCGTCGCAGGCACATCGCGGCGGCCGGCCGGTCGCGCCCGACCGCCACCGGGCAGCCGGTGAGGCGAGCCAGCAAGAGCGGTTCGTCGCCCACCTCGATGGCGGAATCGGTGACATCGACACACTGTGCTGCGTCACTCGAACGGCCGTAGCCGCGACTGATGATGCCGGGGGTGAAGCCCGCGTCGCCCAGTTGCGCGGCCAACCACGCCACCACCGGGGTCTTGCCGCTGCCGCCCACGGCGATGTTGCCGACCACGATGACCGGGACGCCGACCGTCCGAGGCGTGCACCACCCGCGTGCGTAGGCAAAGCGGCGCAGCGCAGCGAGTGCGCCGAACAGGGCGGATGCGGGGCGTAGCAGGCAGGCGCGCCAGCCGCGGTCGAACCAGAAACGGGGCGCAGTGGCGGGCATCGCGGGCCCGCGCTCAGTGGTCGCTGCGGGTGGCGAAAGTGACGCGCGCGAGGCCGACCCGCTGCGCCGCCTGCATCACGTCGATCACGCGCTGATGGGTGGCTTTGGCGTCGGCATTGATGATGACCAGCGGCGGTTCACCAGCGGCCGGCGCGGCGCGGCCCAGCGCTGCGGCGATCGAATCTACGTCGCGGCCAACCACTAGGGTTTGAGCTGGGCCAATGAGCACATCGCCATCGGCTGTGACCACAATGCTGACCTCGCGCGACTCGGCATCGACCATTTCAGCCTCCGCCGAGGGCAGGTTCAGCTCCAGCCCGGCGAAGCGCGCATAGGTGGTGGTGAGCATCAGGAAAATGATGATTACCAGCAGCACGTCGATCAACGGAATCAGGTTGATCTCCGGCTCTTCCTGACGGCGATTGGACTGAAAACGCATGAGGCGGGCTCAGCCGCGGCGCTCGCCGTGCACCACCTCGACCAGCTTGACCGCCTGCTGTTCCATGTCGAGCACGAAGCTGTTGACCAGCGCACGGAAGTGGCGCCAGAAGATCATCGCGGGGATGGCGATGATCAGGCCGAAGCCGGTGTTGTAGAGCGCCACCGAGATGCCGTGTGCGAGCTGCTGCGGATTGGCGCCGCCGGGCGTCTGCGAGCCAAAAATCTCGATCATCCCGACGATCGTCCCGAACAGGCCCATCAGCGGACTGATCGAGGCGATGGTGCCCAGCGTGGTGAGGAAGCGCTCCAGATCGTGCACCACCGCCCGCCCTGCCTCTTCGATGGCTTCCTTCATGACCTCGCGCGGACTCTTGACGTTGCGCAGTCCGGCCGCCAGCACCTTGCCGAGCGGCGAATGGGCCGACACGCGCTGGAGCATCTCGGCGCTGACGCCATGACGGCGCAGATCGACCACCACTTTTTCGAGCAGGCCGCGCGGCACGATCTTGCTTCGCCGCAGGGTGATCGAACGCTCGATGATGAGCGCGACGGCAATTATCGATGCGAACAGCAAGGGCCAGATCGGCCAGCCTGCCGCCTTGATGATCTCGAACACGCCCACGTCCCGGAAGTTCGTAAAGCCGAGACTCTAGCCCCGGCGAGGCGAATCGTCTAGCACAGCGCAATATTGCGCCTGCCGCTACAGCCGCGATTTTGAGTCAACGCGTTCAGTCACAAGGGCTTTCGCCAAGCATCCACAATATCTGTGGATAACTTTGTGGATGAGCCCCCGTCGTCAACGCTAAACCCGCTGAATCAAAGGCTTTTTCTTGCGTCGATCAAAAAATGAGCAATATCACAAAACTCAATTTAAACAATAACTTGCCAAACATACGGGGGCGAATCGAGCAAACTTCGATGATGCGTCGCAACAAGTGGCGGTGCACAATGACCGGTGTGGATTCCGCTACACTCCTCCCATGGAAAGCGCACCGCAAACGGCCGAGCTGGCGCTCAGCGTCTCCGAACTCAACCTGCGCGCTCGCGAAGCGCTGGAGGCGCGCTTCCCTCCGCTGTGGGTGCGTGGCGAGATATCCAATCTGACCCGCGCGCCCTCCGGTCACCTCTACTTCACACTCAAGGACAGCGGCGCCCAGGTGCGCTGCACCTTGTGGCGCACCCGCGCGCAACGCCTGAGTCTGACCCCCGTCAACGGCATGCGCGTTGAAGTGCGCGCGACCGTGAGCCTCTACGAGCCGCGCGGCGACTACCAGCTCAACGTCGAAAACCTGCGTCACGCCGGTCTGGGCACGCTGCACGAAGCCTTTTTGCGACTCAAGGCCAAACTCGAAAGCGAAGGCATTTTCGATGGCACGATCAAGCGAGCGATTCCACGCTATCCGCAGGCCATCGCGGTCATCACCAGCCCGCAGGCCGCAGCGCTGCGCGATGTGCTCGCCACGCTGGCACGACGCGCACCGCATGTGGCGGTGCAACTCGTGCCGACACCCGTCCAGGGCGACGGTGCGGGCGCCAGCATCGCCGCAGCGTTCGGCAAGCTGATCGCGCTGCCCGAGGCCAAGCGGCCGGATCTGGTGCTGCTGGTGCGCGGCGGCGGCTCGCTGGAGGATTTATGGGCCTTCAACGAGGAGGTTGTCGCCCGCGCGATTCGCGCCTGCCCGGCGGCGGTCATCTGCGGCGTCGGTCATGAAACCGACGTGACGATTGCCGACTTCGCGGCCGATCTGCGCGCCGCCACCCCCACCGCCGCCGCCGAACAGGCCAGCGCCGGATTCGTCGATGCGGCGGGCCGGCTGGCGCATCTGGATCTGATGCTGTGTCGCGCGATCCAGCGCCATCTCGACACCGCACACCAACGCGCCGACCGCGCCGCGTTGCGCCTGATCCACCCCCGCGAGCGACTGGCGCGCAGTCGCAAGGCGCTCGACGCAATCGCCCAGCATCTGCGCCATGCCATGTTGCAGCGCCGCATGCTGGCTGTCCATCGGGTTCACCACCTGGCCCACGGCGTGCGCGCCGGAGAGCCGGATCTGGCACGGCTGCAGGCGCGCCTCCTGCAACTGGGTCAAGCCTTCGACGGCGCCTTCGATCAGCGGCTCGATCAGCGCCGCGCCCGTCTCGCCAGCCTGGCCGCGCATCTAGAACATCTCAGCCCCGAGGCAGTGCTGGCGCGTGGTTACAGCATCACCCGGGATGCGCGTGGACAGGTCGTGCGCGACGCGTCAAGACTCAGCGCCGGCGACCCCATCAAGGTGCGCCTGCAGCACGGAACGCTCGATGCGACCGTTGATGCGACCGCTTGAGGCCGCGCCCGGTCGTTGACGCCGACACAAGGTTGTCAGCGCCCTTCAATCCTGACTAGAATGGTCGGGTTAAAGCGATCCAGCTTTTCATCCCATTGTGATCACAAGGAGCTCTCATGGAACACATCCTGCCCCCGCTGCCCTACGCCAAGGACGCGCTGGCGCCGCACATTTCGGCTGAAACCCTGGAGTTTCACTACGGCAAGCATCATCAGGCCTATGTCACCAACCTCAACAATCTGGTCAAGGGTACCGAGTACGACGCCCTCGATCTGGAAGCGATCATCAAGAAGGCGCCGGCCGGCGGGGTGTTCAACAACGCCGCGCAGGTATGGAATCACACCTTTTTCTGGAACAGCATGAAGCCAGCCGGCGGCGGCGAGCCGAACGGCGCGCTGGCCACGGCAATCAAGGCAAAATGGGGTTCGGTCGAGGACTTCAAGAAGGCGTTTACCGCCTCGGCCGTCGGCAATTTCGGCTCGGGCTGGACCTGGCTGGTGAAGAAGGCTGACGGGTCGGTCGACATCGTCAATACCACTGCCGCCGGCACCCCGCTGACCACCGGCGACACCGCCCTGCTCTGTATCGACGTGTGGG
>JAGRFO010000068.1:7549-17560 GCA_020446005.1 Rhodocyclaceae bacterium
ACTACATCGACTACCGCAACCGTCGCCCGGATTTCGTCGCGACCTTCCTGGCGAGCCTGGCGAACTGGGACTTCGCGGGCCAGAACTTCGCCTGATCGACGCTGCATGAAGATCGGCCGCGGTGCAAGGCCGCGGCCGATCCAAGAAAGAATCCCGTGAACACTTTCCCCCCCGCCCCGCGCGTCACGCCGGAGCTGCTCGAAGCCCTGCGCAGGGACATGCTGCGCTTTGCCACCTTGCAGCTGCGCGACCCGCATCTGGCCGAAGACCTGGTGCAGGACACCCTGCTCACCGCTCTCAACAAAGCCGAGCAGTTTGCCGGCCGGTCGTCGCTCAAAACCTGGGTCTTCACGATCTTGCGCAACAACGTGGTCGATGCCATCAAGCTGCGCGCCCGCACGGTGAATGCCAGCAGCTATGCGGCGGAGGGCGAACATCTGGACGCCGCTTTCGACACGCTGTTCAAGGACAACGCGCACTGGAGCCCGGCCTCACGGCCGACGACATGGGGTAACCCGGAGGATTCACTGCACGATCAGCAGTTCTGGGCGGTGTTCGAAGCCTGCATGGAACATCTGCCCGCCAACACCGCGCGGGTGTTCATGATGCGCGAGGTGCTGGAGCTGAGCAGTCAGGAGATCTGCGATAACCTGTCGATCAGCATGAGCAACTGCCACGTGATCCTGCATCGCGCGCGCAACGCGCTGCGCACCTGCCTGCAGGGTTCCTGGTTTTCCGGGGAGGCGTGTGCGACATGCTGAACTGCAAGGAGAGCACGCGGCTGCTGTCCGAGTCGCAGGAACGCAAGCTGAGCCTGAGCGAATCAATGCAGCTCAGGCTCCACCTGATGATGTGCAAGGGCTGCGCCAACTTCAGCGCACACATGGACTTCCTCCGTCAGGCCTGCCGCAGCTACCTTTCGCGCGCAGACAAGCCCGACGGGGAGTAAGCGGCGAGACGCGGTTCAGCCGTTGAGCGGGAAGGCGTACACCGGATCGTCGGGCTGGATGTAGCGCAGCGAGCGCCACTCGCGGATGCACTCCACCGCCATGTCGAATTCCTTGTAGGACAAGGCATCCAGGCGGGACATGTCGAAACTGCTACCCCGTTCCAGCGCGCCCAGCAGGTCGCGGAACACCTGGCCGGACTCACTCTTCTCGGGCTGGCTGAGGTGAGCCCGAAGCTGTTGAAGATGAAACATCTGACGCTCCTTGGCAGCATGGCTGCCGGCGGTTGGGTAAGGTCTCCTCATCGCCACGTGCGCGTTTTGACTTCAAACGTCTGGCAGCACTTTATCGCATCGCAACATGCGACAGGTTACGTTTTTGTGACGCGCGCCATGGTCTGTCCGCACGTCAGCCAATCATGAAATGTAAGCATCCAGCGGGCGCAACGGTCTGTATGAGCAACACGCTTCCGACTGCCCGTGGACGCCGACGTCCCACCCCCGATTCACACAAGGAAACGGCATGCTGGCCACCCTGCCACTCTTGAGAAAGACCCCGTTCCCGGCGCTCACCCGCCGCCGCATCGACACCCTGCAAATCAACCTGGGCTATCGCTGCAACCAGCGCTGCCTGCATTGCCACGTCAACGCCGGGCCGACCCGGACCGAGGCCATGGACGGCGATACCATCGACCAGGTGATTGCCTTCCTCGATGCCAACCCCGGGGTGCGCTCACTCGATCTGACCGGCGGCGCGCCGGAACTCAACCCCCATTTCCGTCGCCTGGTGATGGCCGCGCGCAGTCGCGACTGCAAGGTCATCGACCGGTGCAATCTCACCATCCTCGGAGAGCCCGGGCAGGAAACGCTGGCCGATTTTCTGGCCGAACACGCGGTCGAGGTGGTCGCCTCGCTGCCCTGTTACCTCGAAGACAATGTGAACGCGCAACGCGGCAAGGGCGTGTTCGAAGCCAGTATCGCCGGGCTGCGCAAGCTCAACGCGCTGGGTTATGGACAGCCCGGCAATGCGCTGCGGCTGAATCTGGTCTACAACCCGCAAGGCGCCAGCCTGCCGCCACCGCAGGCCAATCTGGAAGCGGACTACAAGCGCCATCTGGATGCGCATTTCGGCGTGGTCTTCAACCAGCTGTTCACGCTCGCCAACATGCCGATCCAGCGTTTCGGCTCGACGCTGCTGTCCAAGGGTCAGTTCAACACCTACATGGACCTGCTCCAGACCGCCCACCGCGACGACAACCTCGACGACGTGATGTGCCGCAGCCAGCTCAGCGTGGATTGGCAGGGCCGGCTCTACGACTGCGACTTCAACCAGATGCTCGGCCTTGGCATCGACACCGCCGACGGCCGAGCGCTGCATTTGCGCGACATCACCGCCGCCGCGCTGGAAGGCGGCGCGATCCGCGTGGCCGGCCACTGCTACGGCTGCACCGCCGGCCAGGGGTCGAGCTGCGGCGGCGCGCTGGCCTGAGCCCACCATTACATTTCAAAGGACGGTACATGACTTCCGCCATCGATTTTCAGGGCGTTTTTTTCTGGGGCTTTCTGCTGATTTTCGGCGTGGTGATGTACCTCGTCTCGCCCAAGGCCAGCGATGAGGGGGGCTTCTTTCGCGGCACCCACGCCGACGGTCGGCCGGCCTCCTCATGGGCGCTCATGATGAGCATCTTCATCAGCTGGATTTTCGCCAAATCGGTCACCAACGCCGCCAACCTCGGCGCCGCCTACGGCATCGTCGGCGGGCTCGCCTACGCCACCTACTGGCTGTCGATACCGTTTGCCGGCTGGATCATCTACCGGCTGCGCACGCGCGAGGGGGCGACCGGCCTGGTCCCCTTCCTGATCGGCAAATATGGCCGCCTGGCCGCGCTGGCGTTTTCGGCCGCGATCCTGGTGCGGCTGTACAACGAAGTGTGGAGCAACACCGCGGTGGTGGGCGGCTACTATGGCGATTCTGGCAGCTTCGCCTTCATCGCCGCGGCGCTATTGTTTACCGGTGCGGTGCTGCTCTACAGCCTCAAGGGCGGGCTGCGCAGCTCGATTTTCACCGACGTGATTCAGGCCGTGGTGTTCGCGCTCTTCCTCGCGCTGGTGCTGGTGTGGATCGTGCCGACCCACGGCCCCGTCGCCCTGCTCAGCGAGGGCCGCTTCGCGCTCGACGCGGGCGCCGACCTGCTGCTGGTGGCGCTGCTGCAGGTGCTCTCTTACCCGTTTCACGATCCGGTGCTCACCGACCGTGCCTTCATCACCCGCGAGAAAACCATGCTGCGCGCCTTCGTGGTGGCGGGCGTGCTCGGCTTTTTCGCCATCCTCGCTTTCAGTCTGGTCGGCGTGCATGCGCGCCTCGAAGGCATCGCCGCGGCCGGCAACGCGCCGGCGCAGGTCGCCCGGGCGATGGGCGTGGCCGGCTTCTTCGCGATGAGCGTGGTGATGATCTCCTCGGCCGCCTCCACGCTGGATTCGACTTTCACCTCGCTGTCCAAGTCGATCGCGCACGAGCTGCCGTTGCTCGCCGGCCGCACGCCGGGCCAGCGCGCCATCCGCAACGGCGTGCTCACCATGGCCGCCTTCGCGCTGCTGGGCAATCTGCCGATGATCGCCGGCGCCGACATCCTCAAGGCGACGACGCTGTCGGGGACGATGGTCATCGGCCTCGCGCCGGTGTTCATTCTGTCGCGCTGGGTGGGGTATTCGCCGGCCGCCTTCCATCTCTCGTTCTGGACCGGGATGACGCTCGGCGTGCTGCTCGCCGCTGGCGCAATCCCCGCCAGTTGGGCGATCGGCAGCGGCAAGTACGGGCTGCTGCTGGGCACCAATCTGTACGGGCTGGCGCTGTGCACCGCCGGCTTCCTGCTGCCGCTGGCGCTTGGCCATCGGCGCGACACGGCCCCCGCGTGAGCCCCGCCGGGCGGGTGTGTCCGCTGCGTTATCGTTACGGCGCGGCAGCGCTGGCCAGCGCGCCGGAGCGCTCCGCCGACACCCTGTACGTGGTCGGTGGGCTGTACGGCAACCCGCCCGCGCTGACCGCCTTGATGACGCTCATCACGGCCGAACCCGGACCGGTGACGCTGTGCTTCAACGGCGACTTCAACTGGTTCAATGTCGACGATGCCGGTTTCGCCGCGGTCAACGCCGCCGTGCTGGCGCATGACGCGATCCTTGGCAACGTCGAGGCCGAACTGCAACCCGAAGCCGACGACGCCGGCTGCGGCTGCGCCTATCCGCCCAGCGTCGACGCCGGGGTGGTCGAGCGCTCCAACCGGATTCATGCCCGCCTCAAGGCCACCGCCGCCCGCCATCCGGCCGTGCTGGCGCAACTGGCCGCATTGCCGATGTTCGCGCGCTACCGGGTCGGCGATCTGCGTGTCGGAGTGGTCCATGGCGACGCCGACGCGCTGGCCGGTTGGGATTTCGACGCCGGACGGGTCGACCAGCCGACGCACCGCGAACATCTTCGCCAGCAGTTTGCGCAGGCCGGGGTCGACGTGTTCGCCAGCAGCCACACCTGTCTGCCGGTGTGCCGCCACTTCGGCGACGGCCTTGCTCTCATCAACAACGGCGCCGCCGGGATGCCTAATTTTGCGGGCGGCCGCTTTGGCGTGGTGACCCGCATCTCGACCCGCCACTCCCCCCACCCGACCCTCTATGGCGTGCGCGCGCGGGGCCATGCCATCGACGCGTTGGCGCTGCCCTACGACCATTCGCGCTGGATGGAGGAATTTGTCACCAACTGGCCGGAGAACACCGCCGCCAGCGTGTCCTACACCACGCGAATGTGCGATGGCCCTGCGTACGATCTGAATCAGGCGCGTCCTTAACCGGGCGACGTCGACTCAAGATTGATCGTTCGCGTCGGGAAGAATCGCATGTCCATCTGGCCTTTTGGCAAAGCGCACAGCCACGCCCATCCTGCCATGCAGGATGTTCTGGTGACCCTGCTGGTGATGGCCTGGAGCGTGGAGGCGCGCGAACCCTACACCGGCGGTCATCTGTGGCGGGTTTCGCGCATGGCGGAGCTGCTCGCCCGCCACGCTGGCCTGAGCGAAATCGACGTCAGTCGGGTCGCCATCGGCGCCTTTGTGCACGACATCGGCAAACTCGGCGTCTCTGAGGCCATCCTGTGCAAGAGCGTGTCGCTGAGCGACGATGAACTCGACATCATCCACACCCATGCCTCGGCGGGGGCGCACCTACTGGCTGGCAATCCGATGGCGGCGCTGATGCTCGACGCGGTGATGTCGCACCACGAGCGCCCCGACGGCAGCGGTTATCCGGCTGGTCTCAAGGGCGACGAAATTCCGCGCGAGGCGCGTATCGTCGCCATTTGCGATGCCTTCGACGCCATGACCTGCGAGCGCCCGTACGGGCCGCCGATGTCGCTGACCGAGGCCCTCGACGAAATCCGCGCCAACATCGGCACCCAGTTCGACCGTCGCTTTGCCGAGCATTTCCTGACCCTCGCCGAGACGGGGGAACTGGAGCACATCGTCGGCCACAGCGACGATGGCGTACCGGTGCTGGCCTGCAAACTGTGCGGCCCGACGCTGGTCGTGCGGCGGGAGCAAGGCATCGGCGACACGGTGTTTTGCCGTCGGTGCGGCGGCGAACACGTCCTCGCCACCGATCCGCACGGCGTGCTCGAAGCCCGTCAGACGGGTCGCGTGGGCGGCCTGCGGGATCTCGAAGCCCGTCCGGATTTGGCGCTCATCCAGCGATTCGTCGATCGTGCCGCCCGCACGGTGCTGGGGCGAGGCTTGCGCATCGCGGCCTGAGCCTGAGCATCGGTCGCCCCAAAACAAAAACCCGGCCAACGCCGGGTTTTTCATCTCGCCAGTGTGCTGCCTGGCGCATCCATCACGACGAACCGTTCAGATCGCGTCCGCCGAGCGACGTGCCTGCGTCTCCTTGTGACGGAAGCTGATCCGCGCTTTCGACAGATCGTAGGGCGACATTTCAAGCGTCACCCGGTCGCCGGCGAGAATGCGGATACGGAACTTGCGCATTTTCCCGGAAGCATAGGCGGCAACGTCCATCCCGTTGTCGAGCTTGACCAGAAAACGCGCGTCGCGCAGCACTTCCTGAACCACCCCTTCAAACTGAACCAGATCTTCTTTCGCCATCGATAGCACTCTCCTTTGAGCTGTCTGCGCTTCCGGTGAACTCCGGCCAGGCCGCACAATCGCCCCATGCCGACGCAGTAAAGCCTCGCATTTTACGACTTTTTTGTGCAAAGCACAAAGACGCCCCCAAGGCAACTGCACGGCAGGTGTCAGGTTTTGCCCCCCTGCACGGTCAGAGTGTGCATGCGGACACAAGGTCCGGCTGACATCATTTCTCCTCATCCACGGAGCGCCGCAAGGCCATGGACAAGAAAAAAATCGCACTGCTCGCCCTCATCGCACTGCTGGTCGCCAGCTACTTTGCTTTTGATCTGGGGCGCTTTTTCAGCCTTGAGTTTTTCAAGAGTCAACAGGCCGCCATCGAAGCCTATCGCAGCACCCATCCATGGGCGGCAGCGGGCATTTTCTTTAGCGTGTATGTGGCGGTCACCGCGCTCTCCTTTCCGGGCGCAGCGGTGCTGACGCTGGTGGCTGGCGCCATCTTCGGACTCGGCATCGGCCTGATCATCGTCTCCTTCGCCTCCACCATCGGCGCCACGCTGGCCTTCCTCGCCTCGCGTTTTCTGCTGCGCGACTGGGTGCAGCAGCGCTTCGGCGACCGTCTCAAGGCGATCAACGCCGGGGTCGAGAAGGAAGGCGGCTTCTATCTCTTTACGCTGCGCCTGGTGCCGGCTTTCCCCTTCTTCGTCATCAACCTGGTGATGGGCCTGACCCCGATTCGCGTCGGCACTTTCTACTGGGTCAGCCAGCTTGGCATGCTCGCTGGCACCATCGTGTATGTGAATGCAGGCACCCAACTCGGCCAGATCGATTCGCTCGCCGGCATTCTCTCGCCGGTGCTTCTCGGCTCCTTCGTGCTTCTCGGCATCTTCCCGCTGATCGCCAAGCGCATCGTGGCGGCGGTTCAGGCGCGCAAGGTGTACGCCAAATGGGCCGACCAGAAGCCCGCCCGCTTCGACCGCAACTTGATCGTGATCGGCGGCGGTTCGGCCGGGCTGGTGACTTCCTACATTGCCGCCGCCGTGAAAGCCAAGGTCACCCTGATCGAGCGCCACAAGCTCGGCGGCGACTGCCTCAACACCGGCTGCGTGCCCTCCAAGGCGCTGATCCGCTCAGCCAAGTTTCTCTCCCATGTGGAGCGTGCCGGGGAGTTCGGTATCGACACCGCCGAGGCGCGCCTCGACTTTGCCAAGGTGATGGAGCGGGTGCAGTCAGTGGTCAAGGCGATCGAGCCGCACGACTCGGCGGAGCGTTACACCGGGCTGGGCGTAGACGTGGTCGAGGGCTCGGCGCGCATTACCTCGCCCTGGCACGTCGAAGCCACCCACGCCGACGGCCGGGTGGAAACGCTCACCACCCGCGCCATCGTCATCGCCACCGGCGCGCGTCCCTTCGTGCCGCCGATTCCGGGCATCGACGAGGTCGGCTACCTGACCTCCGACAACCTGTGGGAGCTTCGCGAGCAGCCGCGCCGCCTGCTGGTGCTCGGCGGCGGCCCGATCGGCAGCGAGCTGACCCAGGCCTTCGCCCGTCTCGGCAGCCAGGTGACCCAGGTCGAGATGCTCCCGCGCATCATGGCCCGTGAAGACGAAGACGTGTCGGAAGCCGTCATGGCCCGCTTCATCGCCGAAGGCATCGATGTGCGCGTCGGCACCCGCGCCAAGCAGTTCGTGGTCGAGGATGGCGAAAAGCTGCTCATCGCCGAGCAGAATGGCCAGGATGTGCGCATCCCCTTCGACGCCGTGCTGGTGGCCGTCGGCCGCGCCGCCAACCTCACCGGTTTCGGGCTGGAAGACCTCGGCATTCCCACCGGCAAGACGGTGGAGACCAACGACTGCCTGCAGACCCTCTACCCCAACATTTACGCCGCGGGCGACGTGGCCGGCCCCTTCCAGTTCACTCACACCGCCGCCCACCAAGCCTGGTACGCCGCGGTCAACGCGCTGTTCGATCCGTTCAAGACCTTCAAGGCCGACTACTCGGTGATTCCGTGGGCCACCTTCGTCGAGCCGGAGGTGGCGCGGGTGGGCCTGAACGAAGCCGACGCCAAGGCGCAGGGTATTGCCTACGAAGTCACCCGCTTCGGCATCGACGACCTCGACCGCGCCATCGCCGACTCGGAAGCTCACGGCTTCGTGAAGGTGCTGACCGTGCCGGGCAAGGACCGCATCCTCGGCGTGACCATCGTCGGCGAACACGCGGGCGACCTCATCGCCGAGTACGTGCTGGCGATGAAGCACGGCATCGGCCTGAACAAGATCCTCGGCACCATCCATATCTACCCGACGCTCGCCGAGGCCAACAAATACGCCGCCGGCGAATGGAAACGCGCCCACGCGCCGCAGAAGCTGCTCGAATGGGTGGGGCGTTTTCATGACAGGCGGCGGAGCCAGTCATGATGCCGACGCTCAACGCAACGCACATCCCGCTAGTTAGGTCGAGTGTAGCTGACCAACTCCTGCTCCCAGTGGTTGTAACCATCGTTGCGGATTCGCTTGACGTCCGCCTTGAGTGCCGGAACGTACCAATACGTATCGAGTTGTTTTCCGGAGCCGCCCCGGGAATTCCTGTACCAGCCCTTGTGTTCAATCTTGAAGGCCATGAAGGTGCCGGCCGGCACGCTCACCTCCTCGTAGGCGATCACTTCGACGTCTTGCCGGGTGTTGCCGCTGACGCCATCCGCCCTCGTCCAATCAGCCTCGAATTCCCATTCAGCACCCACCTGAAGCGGCCACTCCCGCCAAGGTTTTTTGCTGGTCGGATAGAGGTACACAAAAACAGTGCTCAGAGACATCGTCTCGCCGGAAGCAAACTGGAACTTGATTTCGCCAGCCTCGGTCACCACTTGTCGCCACGGTTTGCTGATCTCGACTTTGGTTCGAGAATCCACCCGCCGCCACTCCCAGCGCTCACCCTCCGAAAAGCTCGCCGCCTCGGGCAGTTCGGCCACCTGCGAAAAGGCCGGCATGGCAATCGCCGTCAAACAAGCCAATCCGAAATTTTGTATACACCGAATCATGGCAACCCTTCTCCTTGGCATAACGACGCGGTGCGTGCGGCACCGCGTCAACATCGAATCTCCCCAGAATCGCTAATTGGTAAACAGCAATGTCGAACTCAGCATGCCGTGCTCATCCATAAATTGGTATTTTTTCTCGCCAACCTGATACACCTTCGAGCAGTACTCGGTGCCTCCTCTGGCAACTTTCCAATGCTGACAAAATCCGCCGTTCACGATTCGCCACTTACCGGTATCAGCGCCGTTAGCCCATTCCACCGAGGCGGAACCATTAGACATGAACTGTGCAGTGCCGCTGCCGCCTCTGGTGTTTTCCCATTGAACCGAACGATCGGACGCATAAAGCTGCTTGAGTTCCGCCTCATTCAGCGGCTTTTTCCCACTCTCTTTCAGGTGTTGCTCCGCTGTTTTGCAAGCACTCAGCGCCATGCCAGAAATCAAGACGATCGTCATTAGCTGATTGATTTTCATCATTCACTCCGATAGGTAATGCACAAAAAGACCGTTGCGACCAGCACTATTGGCACCACGCAACAACGGCCGCTTCGAGCAGCCCGACACCCGACTAGGCTACAAGATATTCATTATAGGTAGCCGCTCGAGTAATGCAGCGAAAGTTTAAGCCGACAAACGGCATATTTGGACAATGGAGCAAGGCATGACATACGAGAGACGATATTCGGTTTTATTTCTGCTGGCCGCGTCTGCCTCTGCAGGATTATCCAGCCCCTCTACTGCCGCCCAATGCACCGCCAGCAGCGGCCCCCTTCAGACGCCGCTGGTCGAGCTGTACACCTCGGAGGGTTGCAGCTCCTGCCCGCCGGCGGATCGCTGGCTGGGGACGCTGAATCCATCACAGGGGGTCGTCGCCCTCGCCTATCACGTCGATTACTGGGATTACATCGGCT
>JAGRFO010000324.1 GCA_020446005.1 Rhodocyclaceae bacterium
CCACCGCGCCGGCCTCGTCGTCGGCGGTGATGGTCAGCGAAAATCCGCCGAAACCGGGCTGCCCCGGCTGGCGCCCGTCGGCGGCCATCAGCGTGTTATCGCCGATGCGCACCAAGGCGTGCATGACCTTGTCGCCCATCGACGGGCAATCGGGCAGGGCGTCGGGCGGCGCATCGGAGAAGCGCATGAGCACTTCGATGCGCGCGCCCACCGCGTCCACATAGAAGTTCAGCGCCGCCTCGCAGTTCCCGTCAAAAGACAGATAGGGTTCGACTTGCATAGCGCATCTCCTGACGATGAGTCTCTGCCAGTGTAGTTGCTCGCGGCACGCCCTACAGCACCGTCTTCAGCCACGGCACCAGCCACGGCGCGAGCAACGCGGTGAGGAGGCCGTTGGCGGCCATGGCGAGGGCGGCGAAGGCGCCGGCTTCGGGGCTGAGCTGGAAGGCGCGGGCGGTGCCGATGCCGTGGGCGGCGAGGCCAATCGCAAAGCCCTGCACGGCAGGGTCGCGGATCCGCATCAGCCGGAACAAGCCTTGCGCACTCATCGCGCCGAGGATGCCGGTGGAGATGACGAGGGCAGCGGTGAGCGAGGGCAGTCCGCCGAGGGCCTCGGCGACGGCCATGGCGATGGGGGTGGTGACGCTCTTGGGGGCGAGCGAAACTAGTGTCGGGGCGTCAGCGCCGAGCCATGCGCCGACGATCCACGCGGCGGTCATCGCGGTAACGGCGCCGAGCAGCAGCGTGACGCCGAGCGGCATCGCCATCTGGCGCAGGCGCTGGAGTTGGGCGTAGAGCGGGATGGCGAGGGCGACGGTGGCCGGACCGAGCAGGAAGTGCACGAACTGAGCGCCGTCGAAATAGGTTTGGTATGGGGTCTCGGTAAGCCACAGCAGACTGACCAAAAGGGTGACGGCGATCATCACCGGGTTGGCGAGCGGGTGGGCAGAGAGGCGCTGATGGATGTGCCAGGCGATCAGGTAGGCGAGCAGCGTGAGGGTGAGACCGAGCAGCGGGGTGGCGGCGAGATAGACCCACAGGCCACTGAGATCGGCGGAATTCATGATTTCTGCGCCTGGCGACGTGCCAGAACATGCAGCACACCGGCCGATACGGCGAGGGTGACGAAGGTGCTGACGAGCAGCGCGGCGAGCAGCGGCAGCCATTCATTTTCGAGCCGTTCGGCGTGGAGCATGATGCCGGTGCCGGCGGGCACGAAGAGCAGCGAGAGGTGGCCGAGCAGACCGTTGGCGGTCTCCTTGAGGCTGTCACCCGGTCCGCCACGGATGATCAGAATGAGCAACAACAGCGCCATGCCAAGCACCGGCCCAGGCACCGGCAGGGACAGCGCGCGGGCGATGACTTCGCCAGTGAGCTGGCACACGAGGAGCAGGGTCAGGGCATTGAGCACGGCGGCGACGCGGTCCGGGAGGAGTTCGCAGGATAGCGCATTGTGCGGCGCGTTTTGACCGCGGAGGTCCAGCGATGCCGCCCGACCGGAACTGACCGGACAGGCGGCGGGGAGGATGCTCAGTCGGCCACGATCGGCGCGGGTGAGTCGACGCCGGCAAACCAGGTTTCGCGGATGGCGTCGTGGATGCTGTTGACACCGAGCTGCAGGTCGTCGATGAGCTGGTGGAGGACCTGCGGTTCTTCGGCCAGCCGGGTGGTGTCGGTGCTCACCATCAGGGTCTTGACCTTGTCGATCGCTGCGCACGCCACCTCGTGACGCGGCAGGGTGTCGACCTTGTCGTGCAAACGCGTCAGGCAGCGCAGGATGGAGCGCGG
>JAGRFO010000325.1 GCA_020446005.1 Rhodocyclaceae bacterium
CGCGGTAGCTCGCCGCCAGCCGGGCATAGACGCCCGACAGCGCGCGGCGATAGGGCTCGTCGGCGCGATGGGGGGAGCGGTCGGCGGCCTGCTCGGCGAGGGCGTGCAGCGCATCCGAGGCGGACACCAGCCGGTCGGCCAGCGACAGTTCGGCGCCCAGCGCGTTGACCTCTTCCAGATAGAAGTCGAGCGCGGTGGCGGCCTGCATCGCCAAGGTGCGTTCGAGCACCGCCGCGGTGACGAAGGGGTTGCCGTCGCGGTCGCCGCCGATCCAGCTGCCGATGCGCAGGAAGGCCGGCAGCTCGCGCGCCGGGCGCTCGCGGTCGTGCGCCGCCAGCATGTCTTCGACGCGCGCGTAGAGCCGCGGCAGCTCGCGCAGGAAGGTGGCGTCGTAGTAGGACAGACCGTTGGCCACCTCGTCGGTGACCGACAGCTTGGCGGTGCGTAGCATGCGGGTCTGCCACAGGGTGAGCACCGCGCGGCGCAGCGCGGCGTCCGACTCCTCCGCCTCTTCCGGCGTCAGCGCCATCCGGTCGCGGGTGTCGAGCAGCACCGCGATGTCGTTCTGGCAGTTGAGGATGCTCTTGCGCTGGACCTCGGTCGGGTGGGCGGTGAGCACCGGGCTGATCAGCGCGCTGTCGAAGAAGGCGGCCAGCGCGTCGATGCCCGCGCCGTCGTCGAAAATGCGTTCGATGGCGTGCGCCAGACTGCCTTCGCGCGGGGCCGAGCCGGCCAGCAGGTGGGCGCGGCTGCGGCGGATGTGGTGCTGGTCCTCGGAGATGTTGGCCAGATGCGAGAAATAGCTGAAGGCGCGCACCACGTCGATGGTCTGGTCGCGCGACAGGGCGTCCAGCGTGGATTCGAGCCCGCGGCGGGCGTCTTCGTCGTCGTCGCGACGGAAGCGTACCGACAGTTGGCGGATCGACTCGACCAACCCGAAGGTCGCCTCGCCGCGCTGGTCGCGCACGGTGTCGCCGAGCAGGCGGCCGAGCAAGCGGATGTCTTCGCTGAGGGGGAGGTCTTTGTCGTGATCCATGGGGCGGTCCTGTCGATTCGTGTGCCGGGCGCGGGTCGCCAGCGGGGCGGCAAAAGGCGCGTCGTGAAGCCAAAAGCGCCGTCGGGACCCATGCTAGAATCGCCCGCAAGTTTGGCGCTATCGGTGCGAACCCTGATGTTGCTGTGCAATATCCGCACGGTCGGCCGCAGCGTTTTTTCCCATTCCCTGGAGAGTGTGTTCCCCGTGAGTCAGTCCCCGTCTGCCGTGACGCCGCCCGAGCGGATCGTCATCGCCACCCGTGAAAGCCGCCTCGCGCTGTGGCAAGCCGAGCATGTCAAAGCGCGCCTCGAAGCACTCTATCCCGCCTGTGAGGTCCAGTTGCTGGGCATGACCACCCGCGGCGACCAGATTCTGGATCGCCCGCTGGCCAAGATCGGCGGCAAGGGCCTGTTCGTCAAGGAGCTCGAAACCGCCTTGCTCGACCGCCGCGCCGATATCGCCGTGCACTCGATGAAAGACGTGCCGATGGAGATGGTCGATCCCTTCGCGCTGGTTACCATCTCGGCGCGCGAAGTGCCCCTCGACGCCTTCGTCTCGAACAAGTACGACAGCCTCGACGACATGCCGCCGGGGGCCATCGTCGGCACCTCCAGCCTGCGCCGCGAGTCGCAGCTGCACGCGCTCTACCCGTCGCTGAGCGTCACCAGCCTGCGCGGCAACCTNNNNGCCTGCGCAAGCTCGACGAAGGGCAGTACGACGCAATCATCCTCGCCGCCGCCGGCCTGATGCGTCTGGGCTTGAGCGAACGGATCCGCTCCACCTTGCCGGAGGAGACTTCGCTGCCGGCTGCCGGGCAGGGCGCGCTGGGCATCG
>JAGRFO010000069.1 GCA_020446005.1 Rhodocyclaceae bacterium
GAGGCGCTCGCCCGCCACTGGCGCGCGCCGCAGCCGGCCGGGCTGGCCTTGTGGCTGCGCCCCGGCGGCACCGTCGAAGACGCCGAAGCGGCGCTGCGGTCCGCCGGCGTTCAGCCGGGCGAATGGTTTGCGCAGGGCGACATCAAGCGCCAGTCGATGAAAATTTTCGAGCGCAGTTTTGCGATGACCGCCGCGATGAATACGTTGACCCTGCTGGTGGCCGGCGTCGCGCTGCTGTGTGCCCTGCTGGCGATCGTCCACGAGCGTCTGCCCGAATTCGCCCAGTGGCGCGCGCTGGGGGTGACGCGGCGCGAGCTGCTGCGGGTGATCGCGGTGCCGCTGGCGATGTTCGTCGCCATCACCTGGCTGCTGGCGATCCCACTCGGCGCGCTGCTGTCATGGTTGCTGATCCACGAACTGAACGTGATGTCCTTCGGCTGGAGCATGCCGATGCGCTGGTCGCCGCTGCCGGCGCTCCGGCTCGGTGCGCTCGGTGGGGGTGTTGTCGCGCTGGTGCTGGCTCTTGTGTTCGTTCAACTCACGCGCACCCTGCCGCGCGCGCTGGCGCAACTGGGGAGCGCACGATGAGGGCGGTTCTGGCCGGGTTGCTGGCGCTGCTGGCGGTGCCTTTGGCGGCGCAGAACGATCCCTATCAGGTGCTGCGCAGCCCCGGCGAGGGCTACGCCGAAGTGCGGCCGGGCCGGGCCTTCGGCTTCCCCGTCGACCATCTGGCGCACCCCGACTACCGCATCGAGTGGTGGTATCTCACCGCCAATCTCAAGGACGCCGCGGGCCGCGACTGGGGGGTGCAGTGGACCCTGTTTCGCCAGTCGCTCAGCCCGGCCGCCGATCTGGCCGGGTGGGACAGCAATCAGATGTGGATGGCCCACGCCGCCGTCACCACGCCGGCGGGTCATCGCCATGCCCAGCGCTTCGCGCGCGGCGGAATCGGGCAGGCCGGGGTGGGCATCGAGGCGGGGCGTTTTGCCGCCTGGCTGGATGACTGGGCGTGGATTGGCGCCGGCGATCTCCCCGTGCCCGGCGATCTGCGCTTCAGCGTTGGCGAGGCGCAGATCGACCTCCAGCTGGCCGGCGACGGCGCGCCGGTGCTGCAGGGCGAGGGCGGCTACAGTCGCAAGTCGGCGCTCGGGCAGGCGAGTCATTACTACAGCCAGCCGCAGGTTTCGGTGAGCGGCAGCGTGACCCTCGACGGCGTGGCGACGCCGCTTGCCGGCAGCGGCTGGCTCGACCGCGAATGGAGTTCTCAACCGCTGGCCGATACCCAGCAGGGCTGGGACTGGTTTGCGCTGCATCTGGCCGATGGCCACAAGCTGATGATCTATCGACTGCGCCACGCCGACGGCCAGCACTGGCGCAGCGGAAGCTGGGTCGCCCCCGACGGCACCGCCCGCACGCTGACCGCCGACGAGATCGAGCTGACCGTGCTCGACACCCGCCGCGTGCGCACGCCCACCCCCGCCGACCCGGCCGCGAGCCGGCAACTCCCCTTGCGCTGGCGCATCCGCCTGCCGGCGCTGGCGCGCGAATGGACCGTGGACGCGCTGATCGACGATCAGTGGCTGGGCGGACGCTTTCCGTACTGGGAGGGCGTGGTGCGGGTCGACGGCGGGCGCGGGGGGATGGGGTACATGGAGCTAACCGGTTATCCACCCTGACCGGTACTGCGTCAAAGCGCGACCGGCGGGACTGGCCCGGGGGCGTCGCGGCGCATGCGCCTCACCGCGACCTCCCGCGCCCGCAGCTGCCCGCAGCCGCCGTCGATGTCCTGCCCGGCGGACTGGCGGGTTTTGGCGAGGATGCCGTGGCGGTGGAGGAAGCGGATGTGTTCGGCGGTGCGCGCGGGGTCGGGGCGGCGGTAGGGGAGGCCGTCGATGGTGTTGTAGGGAATCAGATTCATGATCGCGTACTTGCCCTTGAGCAGGCGCACGATGCCGTCCATTTCGGCCTGGCTGTCGTTAATGCCGTCGATCAGCGTCCATTGGTACTGGATCGGGTAGCCGGTGGCGCGGGCGTAGGCTTCGCCGGCGTCGACCAGCGCTTCGGGGGCGATGCGCGGGGCGCGTGGCAGCAGGCGGGCACGCAGCGCGGCGTCGGTGCTGTGCAGCGAGAGGGCCAGCGCGGGCTTGACCCGGCCGTGCGGCAGGTGCTCGAACACGCGCGCGTCGCCGACCGTCGAGAACACCAGATTCTTGTGGCCGATGCCCCCTTCGGTGCCGAGCAGCTCGATGGCGTCGAGCACGTTCTCCAGATTGTGCGCCGGCTCGCCCATGCCCATGAAGACCACTTTCTTCACCGCCCGCAGGCGCCGCGCCAGCACCACCTGGGCGACGATCTCGGCGCTGCCGAGCTGGCGGATCAGCCCGTCGCGGCCGGTCATGCAGAAGGTGCAGCCGACCGCGCAGCCAAGCTGGGTGGAGACGCACAGCCCGCCGCGCGGCAGCAGCACGCTCTCCACCGTCTGGCCGTCGGCGAGCGCGACCAGCAGGCGCACGGCCTCGTCTTCGGCGGGGTGTGAGGACTTGAGCGTGGCCAGCGCCTCGATGCGCGCCATCAGCCAGTCATCGAGCGCATCGCGCAGCGCCAGCGGCAGGAAATGCGTGGCCGGATGCGGGCCGGCCTCGAAGGGCAGGCCCTGCGCCCAGGCACGCAGAACCTTTTCCTCGTGGCAAGGCTTGGCGCCAAGGTCGCGCATGTGCTGGCGAAGGTCGTCGAGTCGCATGAAGGTCCGGTGAGGCGGGCGAGGCGGCGATTGTAGTCCGAGACGTGTGTGGCGAGGCGTCCGTTGGCGCGCAATCTGGCTGAGCGGTGTCGGGCGCTGCGTTCGCCCTTTGCCCTGCCCGGGTACAACGCAGTCAGTTCAGAGGCAGTGACAGTGCGTGACCCCTTGCGGCCAGACGCCGTGGCATTGACAATGTGTAGCCGCGTGACTACATTCGGTGCGTGATTGAGATCCGCAAAACCGATGCATTTGCCGAATGGCTCGACGGTCTGCGTGACATTCAGGCCAGAGCGCGTGTCCAAGTCAGGATCGAGCGTCTTGCTGCCGGCAACCCCGGGGATGTCGAACCCGTCGGCGAAGGTGTGTCGGAGTTGCGGATCAACTACGGTCCCGGGTATCGGGTTTATTTCAAACAGCGGGGGCGGGAACTGATCATTCTTCTGGCGGGTGGTGACAAGCGTACCCAAGCCAAAGATATCAAGGCCGCCTTGCGCCTCGCTCGCCATCTTTCGGATTAACTGCCATGACCAAGACGGCTACCACCCGCTATGACGTTGCGGAACACCTCAGAACGCCAGAAGAAATGGCCGCTTACCTTGAGGCGTGCCTGGAACAAGCGAACGGAGATGCTGCGTTCATTGCCAAGGCACTTGGCGATATTGCCCGCGCCAAAGGCATGTCGCAGGTGGCACGCGATGCCGGGCTGTCTCGCGAAAGCCTGTACAAGGCCTTGTCCGGAGAGCGTAGCCCGGGCTTCGATACCATCCTCAAAGTGATCAGCGCTTTGGGCCTCAAGCTTCATGCCGAAGCCAGCCAACGCTAGCAGGGTGATGTAAAACAAAGCGAACGACGCGAGCGCGCGATTGCAGTCCGAGACGTGCGCAGCGAGGTGATCGCTGGCGCGCAATCTGGCGGACGACGTCCGGGGCTGCTGGCAGCCTTGCCAAATTTTGCCAAGCCACCTAACCTGCTTCCATGAGCACGATGAACATTTCCTTGCCCGACAGTCTGAAATCCTTCGTGGACAAGCAGGTGAGCGAGCGGGGTTACGGCACCAGTAGCGAGTACGTGCGCGAATTGATTCGGAAGGATCAAGATCGTCAGCACTTGCGTGGAATGCTGCTGGCCGGTGCAGGCACTGCGCCGGCGTCGCCCGCCAATACCAATTACTTCGAAGGTCTGCGTGACCGGGTACGCGGGGCAGCCAAACCGGTTTCTCGTGGATGAAGCTCAAGTCCGTCGTTCCGCGTGAGCTGGCTCGCCAGGACGTCGACGACGCGATTGCCTACTACCTCGAAGCGGTTTCCTCATCGGCTGCGCTCGGCTTCATCGATGCACTGGAACGGGCCTACACCCACGTCGCCCGCCATCCTGGCACGGGCTCGCCTCGCTACGGGCATGAATTGGACCTCCCGGACCTTCGCTCCTGGACGCTTTCGGGCTACCCGTACTTCGTCTTCTATGTCGAACGACCGGATCACATCGATGTCTGGCGCGTGCTGCATGGTCAGCGCGACATTCCCTCCTGGATGCAGGACCCGGACGCCTTGACCTGACCCAACCTACGGGCTGGCGCGCAATCTGGCGGACGGTGTTGGGCGCTGCTGTCACCTTTGGCACACGACAACGAAGTTGGGGGCGCGTGAAGGGCTGTCAGGAACAGGAATGCCGTTGTCGGGGGTGACGACTTGCGGCGACTCTGAACCTGAAGCTGACCCTCGCCACTCAGGGAGGCGGTTTCCATTGTCGGTAGTAAGCTGCCGCTTGTTTGCAAATTTTTACGGAGTCGTACAGCCCATCGCATGCCCTGTATATTCTCGGCATGACCCGCGTTGCTTACTACGAAGCTAGCATTCAGGAATTCTTGGTTGCCGATGAAGACGCAATTCTCGGCGCGTTGTCTATGCAACATGGCTTTGCGTTGGAACACCAGCAAAAGCATGCGTGGCATGGCCAGATTCGCATCCTGCGCCGCCTTCTTGACCCCACCCAGTTGGGCTGGATCTACTTCGAGTTTTCGATCCCCAGGATGGGTAAAAGGGCCGATGTCGTTTTACTTGCAGGCGGCGTGGTGTTCGTCATTGAGTTCAAGGTTTGTACTGATATGGTATTCACCTGAC
>JAGRFO010000070.1 GCA_020446005.1 Rhodocyclaceae bacterium
CGTTCGACAGAACCCGGCTTATCGGCGAACTTCCCACTTTCGCCGCTCGTCAGCTGCTTTGTTCCCACTATTTCCCACCGAGCACTCTGGGTGCGCCGAGTTTCGCATCCGGACTCTCAATACTATCCCCGTTGTCATTGATTTTCTTGAAAAAACGCATCTTTTCGCGTGGCTGCTGTGTTGTCGTAAGTGGTTGTGTCCATTGGCAAAACATCCAATTCGAGCGCTTGACCCTGCCTGGTCTTTGCTCTAGAGTGGGGATAAGTGTACAAATGTGGGAAGAAAGTGCATAAGCGCACCTGCGCGACCGCTTCCTTCTCATCCTGCCGGGGGTGTGATGTTCCAAGGCGCTGCAGCGCTCAATCTCGATGCGAAGGGTCGCCTGGCGATCCCGGCGCGGCATCGTGTTGCGCTTGCGGGCTCCGAGGGCGATCTGGTGGTGACCGGGCACCCGCACCGCTGCCTGTTGATCTATCCGGTGGGTGCCTGGCAACCGATCCGCGACAAGGTGCTCGCCGGTTCCAGCCTGGAGCCGCGCGCGGCAATGCTCAAGCGCTTGCTGGTCGGTTTTGCCCGTGAGGAGCGGCTCGACGGCGCCGGCCGGATTCTGGTGGCGCCCGAGTTGCGCAGCTTCGCCGAGCTGGGAAAGCAGGTGTGGCTGGTCGGGCAGGGTTCGCATTTCGAGCTGTGGTCGGATGCTGGCTGGCAGAAGCAGCAGGAGCTCATGTTTGGCATGGGGGCCGACATCCTGCCGCCGGGTCTGGAAGATCTGGCGCTGTGATGGTCGCGGCCGAACACATCAGCGTCCTGCTCGAAGCGGCAGTTGACGCCCTCAATATTCGCCCGGACGGCATCTACGTCGACGGCACCTTCGGGCGCGGCGGGCACAGTCGTGCGGTGCTTGCGCGCCTGGGTGCGGCGGGCCGGCTGATTGCCTTCGATCGCGATCCGGTGGCGGTTGCTGCCGGCGCGGCGATCAACGATCCGCGCTTTTCCCTGGTGCATGCCCCGTTCAGCGAGATGGCCGCCGCGCTCGACGCGCTGGGCGTGGCGCGGGTCGATGGGGTGTTGCTCGATCTGGGAGTGTCGTCGCCGCAGCTCGACGAGGCGGCGCGCGGGATGAGCTTCCGGTTCGATGCGCCGCTCGACATGCGCATGGATACGACGCGCGGAGAAACGGTGGCGCAGTGGCTGGCGCGGGCAGAAGTGGGTCAAATCAAAGAGGTGGTCAAGGATTATGGCGAAGAACGGTTTGCTGATGCGATTGCAAAGGCGCTTGTTGCTGCTCGGGCAGGGGGCGCTGTCACAACCACTGGACAACTTGCCGCACTCGTGGAGAAAGCGGTCCGCACGCGCGAGCCGGGCCAGCACCCCGCGACGCGCACCTTCCAGGCTCTACGGATTTTCATCAATGCGGAGCTTGAAGAGCTGTCGCTAGTGCTGCCGCAATGCGTCGAACGGCTGGCCACGCACGGTCGGCTGGTGGTGATCAGCTTTCACTCGCTGGAAGATCGCATCGCCAAACGCTTCATGCGCGATGCCGCCCAGCCGCCGGCGCTGCCGCGCGGGCTGCCGGTGCGCGAAGCCGATCGGCCGGCGCCGCGGCTGCGCCTGGTCGGCAAGGCGGTCAAGCCGGGCGCGGACGAGGTGGCCGCCAATCCACGGGCGCGTAGCGCGGTGATGCGGGTTGCCGAGCGTACGGAGGCTGCGTGATGGTGCGTGTGGATGTGCTGCTCGTGACGCTGGGGGTGATGAGCGCGCTGGGGGTCGTGGCGGCGCAGCATCAGGCGCGCAAGCTGCACACCGAGCTGGAGCGCGAGCAGGCGCGGATGCGGCAGCTGGAGGTGGAGTGGGGGCAATTGCAGCTGGAGCAGAGCACCTGGGCGGCGCATGTGCGGGTCGAAAAGATCGCCCGGCAGCGCCTGGCGATGCGACCTCCGGCCTTTGAGCAAATCCTCGTCATTGAGGGGGCACCATGAAAAAACGCCGCGGCGTGACCTTCAACCACAATCCGCTACTCGAAAAAGGGCTGCCTGTCTGGCGGCCCCGCGTCGTTTTGCTGGCCCTGTTGTTCGGGTCGTTCGCGCTGGTCGCGCGGGCCGGCTATCTGCAAGGCGTTCAGGACGATTTCCTGCAGGCCAAGGGAGCGTCGCGCTATGCGCGGGTGCTGGAGATTCCGGCCACCCGCGGCAAGATCATGGATCGCCACGGCGCGGTGCTGGCGGCCAGCACGCCGGTCAAATCGGTGTGGGCGATTCCGGGTGACGCCAAGCTGAGCCCGACCGACGCCCGCAAGCTCGCCGGCCTGCTCGACATGAATGTGCGCGAACTCAACCGCAAGCTGGCGCGCGAGTCCGACTTCGTGTTCCTGCAGCGTCAGGTGTCGCCCGAGGTCGCGGCGCGGGTCGCCGACATGAACCTGCCCGGCATCCACGAAGAAAACGCCCATCGCCGCTACTACCCCGGCGCCGAGGTGATGGCGCACGTGCTCGGCTTTACCGGGGTGGATGACCACGGTCAGGAAGGCATCGAGCTCGCCTTCGAGGCCCAGCTGGCCGGCAAGGCCGGCTCGCGCCGGGTGATCAAGGACCGCCGCGGACGCATCGTCGAGGACGTCGAGTCGATCCGTACCCCGCAGGAAGGGCAGGACATCACCCTCTCGCTCGACGGCAAGATCCAGTACCTCGCCTACGCCGCGCTGCAGGAGGCGATGAGCGTGCATCGCGCCAAATCTGGCGGGGTGGTGGTGCTCGACGCGCATTCCGGCGAGGTGCTGGCGATGGTCAACGCGCCCACCTACAACCCCAACAACCGCGACGCGCTCAGCGGAGCGCAGCTGCGCAACCGTGCGATCACCGACACCTTCGAGCCCGGTTCGGTGATGAAGCCCTTTGTGGCGGCACTGGCGCTGGAGCGCGGCAAATTCCGCTTCGACACCGTGATCGACACCGGCGACGGGCGGATGAGCTTCGACAACGCGACCATTTCGGACGCCCACAAGCACGGCCCGCTGACGGTGGCCGAGGTGATTCAGAAATCGTCCAACATCGGCATCGTGCGCATGGCGATGAGTTTTCAGCCGCAGGAGATGTGGTCGCTCTACGACAGCCTCGGCTTCGGCACCGCGATGCTCACCGGCTTCCCCGGCGAGGCGAGCGGGCGGCTGCGTCCGGCCAGCGCGTGGCGGCCGGTCGAGCAGGCCACGATGTCCTACGGTCATGGCGTCTCGGTCAGCCTGATGCAGCTGGCGCGGGCGTATGCGGTGTTCGCGCGCGACGGCGACATGGTGCCGGTGCGATTGACCCGCGCCGAGGCCCCTCAGCCGGCCGGCCAGCGCATCTTCTCGCCGCAGACCGTGCGCGAGATGCGCGCGATGATGGAAATGGTGGTGCAGGAAGGTGGCACCGCGCCGCAGGCGCAGGTGCCCGGCTACCGCGTGGCCGGCAAGACCGGCACCGCGCACAAGCTGGTCGGCGCCAAGTATTCGGACAAATATGTCGCCTCCTTCGTCGGCTTCGCGCCGGTCAGCAACCCGCGGCTGGTGATCGCGGTGATGATCGACGAGCCTTCCGGCAAGCAGTATTACGGCGGTCAGGTGGCCGCGCCGGTGTTCTCCAAAGTGATGAGCGGCGCGCTGCGCGCCTTGTCGGTGCCGCCCGACGCTCCGGTGGCGCCCATGCACATGGCGCGCACCGGCGAATCGGCCTCGCTGGTGCGGGAGAGCATGTGACGACCCACGCCGCCCGTGCGCTCCTCGACCAGCTGCAGCAGCAGGGCGTGACGCCTGCCGGCCTCGACGCGGACTCGCGCAACGTGGCGCCGGGCGACCTGTTTCTGGCCTATCCGGGGCTCAGCGCCGATGGCCGACGCTACATCGACCAGGCCATCGCCCGAGGCGCTTGCGCGGTGATTGCCGAGGCCGGGGATGGTTTCGTGGCGCCGCAGGTGACTGTGCCGGTGCTGCTCGTGCCCGGTCTACGCGATCTGTCCGGCGATATCGCCGACACGCTCTTCAACATGCCGAGCGAAGCGCTGTGGGTGGCCGGGGTGACCGGCACCAATGGCAAGACCACCGTCAGCCAGTGGCTGGCGCGTGCGCTGATCGCGCGCGGTCAGCGCTGCGGGGTGATCGGCACCCTGGGCAGCGGTTTTCCCGGCGCGCTGGTCGAGGGCGTGCACACCACCCCCGACGCGGTGGCGGTGCATCGCTGCATGGCCGAACTGCGCGATGCCGGCGCGCGCGCGGTGGCGATGGAAGTGTCGTCGATTGGTCTGCATCAGGGGCGGGTCGGCGGCGTGCGCTTCGATGTCGCGGTGTTCACCAACCTGACCCGCGACCACCTCGACTACCACGGCGACATGCACAGCTACGCCGAGGCCAAGGCCCATCTGTTTGCGATGAATGTCGGCCACGCGGTGATCAATCTCGATGATGCCTTCGGGGTCGAGCTGGCGCGGCGGGCGGCCGTGCGCGGTCTGCCGGTGACCGGATACACCCAGCTGCCAGGCAACGCCGATGCGGCGCCGACGGTGGGCACCCTGGTCGCCGACAAGGTCGCCACCACCGCGACGGGGATCCGCTTCGACGCCTGCTGGGCCGGGGCGCGGGTGGCGGTCAGTGTGCAGCTGGTCGCCGGATTCAATGTCTCGAACCTGCTGGCCGTGATGGCGACATTGCTGGTCCGTGGCGAAAGCCTGGAAGACGCGGTGCGCGCCTGCGTGCGGCTGACCCCGCCGGAAGGGCGGATGCAGATTGTGGGCGGGGTGGGCGAGCCGCTGGTGCTGGTGGATTACGCGCACACTCCCGACGCGCTCGAAAAAGTCCTCGACGCCGCGCGTGAGACCGCCCGTGCCCGCCGCGGCGCGCTGCGCTGCGTGTTCGGCTGTGGGGGCGATCGCGACGCCGGCAAGCGCCCGATGATGGGCGCCGTCGCCTGCCGGCTGGCCGACCGGGTGTGGATCACCAGCGACAACCCGCGTGGCGAAGACCCCGAAGCGATTCTCGATGACATCGCCGTCGGCGTGAGCGGCGCGGTGGCGCGCCAGGTCAATCGCGCTCGCGCCATCGCCGATGCGGTCGGCCAGGCCGATGCCGACGACGTGATCGTGCTCGCCGGCAAGGGCCACGAAACCTATCAGGAAGTGCGCGGCGTGCGTCATCCCTTCTCCGACATCGAGCAGGCGCGCAGCGCGCTGGCGGTCTGGCGCGATGCGCAGGAGGGTGCGGCATGATCCCGCTGCACGAAGCCGCCGCGGCACTCGGCGCGAGCTTCACCGGCGCGCTGAGCGTCAGCGCGGTGGAGACCGATACCCGCACGCTGACGCCGGGCGGCCTGTTTGTCGCCCTGCGTGGCGAGCGCTTCGACGGCCACGACTTTGTCGCCATGGCGGCCGAAGCCGGGGCCGCCGCGGCGATGGTCGACCGTGCCTACGCAGACGCCACGCCCGACGCGCCGGCCTTGCCGCTGCTGGTGGTGGACGACACCCGGCGGGCGCTCGGCGCGCTGGCGGCCTGGTGGCGTCAGCGTTTCGACATTCCCCTGATCGGCATCACCGGCAGCAACGGCAAGACCACGGTCAAGGAGATGTGCGCGGCGATCCTGCGTGCCACCGCCCGCCGCGAGGGCGTCGATCCGGACGGTGCGGTGCTCGCCACCGCCGGCAACTTCAACAACGACATCGGCCTGCCACTCACCTTGCTGCGCCTGCGCGACAGTCACCGCGCGGCGGTGATCGAGATGGGCATGAACCAGCCGGGCGAGATCGGCTATCTGACCGCCATCGCGCGGCCCACCGTGGCGATCGTCAACAACGCCCTGCGCGCCCATCTCGAAGGGCTTGGCAGCGTCGAGGATGTGGCGCGGGAAAAGGGCAGCATCTACGACGGGCTGGGCGAGGGCGGCACGGCGATTGTCAATGCCGACGACGCCTTTGCCAGCCAGTGGATCGCCCACAACGCCGGCCGCAAGGTGGTGCGCTTCGGACTCGACGCGGCGGACGCCGAGGTGCGCGCGGTGTGCGAATCGCGCCGTCTGACGGTCCGCATGATGTTGACCACCCCGGCCGGGGCGATCGAATGCACGCTGCAGGTGCCGGGACTGCACAACGCGCGCAACGCCACCGGCGCGGCCGCGGCGTGCCTTGCCGCCGGGGCGACGCTCGCCGACGTGGCACGTGGGCTGGGCGACTACACCGGCACCCGTGGCCGTCTGCAGCAGCGCCGCGCGATCGGCGGGGCGGTGGTGCTCGACGACACCTACAACGCCAACCCGGACTCGGTGCGCGTCGCCATCGACGTATTGGCGGCCACGCCGGGCCGCAAGGTGCTGGTGCTGGGCGACATGGGCGAACTCGGTGCGGCGAGCGCGCAACTGCACGACGAGGTCGGTGGCTACTCGAAGAGTCAGGGGGTCGACCATCTGCTCGCGCTGGGCGCGGCGAGCGCGGTGGCGGCGCGCAACTTCGGGCCCGGCGGTGAACACTTCGGCGCGATCGAGCCGCTCATCGAACGTCTGCGCGAATTGCTCGATGCGGACACCGTGGCGCTGGTCAAGGGCTCGCGCTTCATGCGCATGGAGCGGGTCGTCGCGGCGGTGGCCGACGGCGGCGATGCAGGGGAGGGACGCAGTCATGTTGCTTGAACTGGCGCTGTGGCTGGGGCAGGACATCCGCACCTTCAACGTGTTCGGCTACATCACCCTGCGCACCGTGATGGCGGCGCTCACCGCGTTGCTGATCTCCTTCATCTTCGGCCCGGGGGTGATCCGCTGGCTGGCCGCCAAGAAGATCGGTCAGGCGGTGCGCGACGATGGCCCCAAGTCGCACCTCACCAAGG
>JAGRFO010000326.1 GCA_020446005.1 Rhodocyclaceae bacterium
GCAGGGCGTCGATCAGCAGGCTCATTGCGGCCCGGTCTGCGCCGGGGCCGCCGGCTGGGTGGCGAAGTTGCGTGTGCCGGGGACCGGGTCGCGGCTGAAGAATTCGGCGTCGGGCAGGCGCTCGGCGAGTTCCGGCGACATGAAGCCGTCGTCGATGACCACCGGGCGCAGGAAGATCACCAACTCGGTTTTCTGGATTGCGTTGTCGCGGTCGGTGAAGGCCTCGCCGATCACCGGGATCGCGCCGATCAGCGGGATGCGGCCGGTGGTGTAGTCGATGCGGTCTTCCATCAGGCCGCCGAGCACGGCGGTCTGGCCGCTGCGCAGGCGCAGCACCGATTCGATCTCGCGGGTGCGGATCTGCGGCACCAGGTTCTTGATGTTGGCGGCGGCCAGATCGGGGTTGGGGTCTTCCTTGAGATCCGAAATGCTGGAGATGGTGGGGCGCACGTTGAGCGTGATCTCGCCGCTGGAGGCCACCTGCGGGGTGATCGACAACACCATCCCGACCGACACCGACTGCGGGGTGGTGGTGAAGGTGGTGCGGCTGTCGACGTTGGCGGTGGAGACGGTCTCGGCCTTGACGTTGAAATACACGAACTCGTCGACCACCTTGAGCATCGCGGTCTGGTTGTTGAGCACCGCCAGGCGCGGGCTGGAGAGGACCTTGACGGTGCCGAAGGCGTCGAGCAGGTTGATGTCGATCGACAGGTTGCTGCTCAGGTAGTTGATGGTGAACGGGGTCAGCGAGTTGCCGACGTTGGTACCCAGGCTCGGCCCGGAGATGCCCCAAGTCTTGGCGCCGAGGCGCGACCAGTCGATGCCTTGCTGGTAGCTGTCGCTGAGGGCGACCTCGACGATGGTGGCCTCGATCATCACCTGACGCCGCGCCGAGGCGATCACCTGGTCGATGAACTCGCTCACCTTGGCGTGCTGGCGGCCGGTGGCGCGCACGTTGATGATCCCCGACTCGCGGTTGACGATCACCGAGGCCGCCTCGCGGAAGCCGGTCGGCGCGGCGCCGTCGCCGGCCGCCGGTGTGGTCGGCACGAGCTTGTCGGTTTCCTTGAGCAGGTCCTGGATATTCTTTTCGATCGACTCCCAGAACTGGTTGCGCGAGGCGTTCTCGATACGCGTGCTCGACACGTTGCCGCTGCCCTGGCTGGTGGCATTGACGGCGCCGGTGTTGGTGGCGATCTGGGTGTTGGTGGACACCGTGCCGCTGACCGCGCGGCTGATGTTCACGTAATCGACCTTGTAGGCGCGCAGGAAGGGCGCGTCCGGCATCACTACCAGATTCGGGCCGTGCTGCTCGTAGCGCATGTCGACCTGGCGGCTGATGCGGTCGAGCAACTGGGGCAGGGTCTGGTTGATGGCGTTGAGGGTGACCCGGCCGGTCAGCCCGGCGTGGACGTCCACGTTTAGTTTGGCGTCGCGGGCCAGCGCGAACAGCAGTTCGCGCACATCGACGTCATTGACCACCACTGAATAAGTTTCGGCACGGGCGACTGCCTGCGGCGGGGGGAGCGCGAAGCTGCGGTTGACCGGGGCGGGAATCGGCGCCTCGGCCGTTTTGGCCGGCGGCGCGTCCTTGGCCCCGAGGTGGCCCGTTGGCGCCGTCGGCCGCGGGGCCTGGGCGCAGGCACCCAGCAGGAGGCAGACGGTCAGAACCAGCGCGAAGCGTGATTTCATGCGAGTGTCGAGAGCCAAAACGCATCCATGTTAAACGTTTGCGCTTGAACTTCAATATTTTCCTGCCGCGGCTGGCCCCAAACGCGCCAGTCACGCCACATCGAGCCTTGCGTCCATGCCTCTTGCATGAGCGCCGGGCTCAGCGCAGGCGGCGGGCCTGGCGGACGTAAGCGCCGCGGTCGCGGTAGTCCGGCGGTAGCTCGCCGAGTGCGCGCAGAGCCTCGCCTTCAGTGTCGAAGCGGCCGAACACCACCCCGGTGCGTTCATTGCCTCCCAGCTGCGCGTCATAGACGCGGATCTCGGCGTCGGGCAGCGCCGCCTGTGCGGCCTCGACCTGTTTTTCGAGGCTGAAGGCATCGACGTTGGTGTTGGTGTGCAGCTGGATGAACCAGATGTCGTCGGCGGCGTTCTTCATCCACGCCGCCTGAGCCGCCATCGCGGCCTGGGTGAGGGGGCCGTAGGGCGTGTCGATGGCGGGAGGCGGCGCGGGGGGGGCGGCGGTCG
>JAGRFO010000071.1 GCA_020446005.1 Rhodocyclaceae bacterium
GTCCTTGGTCACCGTGGGGGCGCCGAACGAGCGCTCCAACACCACGTTGCGGCCCTTCGGGCCCAGCGTCACCTTGACCGCATCGGCCAGAATATTGACGCCCTCAACCATCCGGGCACGGGCGGAATCACCGAACTTTACTTCCTTCGCAGGCATGTTTTACTCCTTGCTGAATTGCTGTGAATTGATGCGGGATGCGAACCGGAACGGCTCAGCCCTCGACCACACCCATGATGTCTTCTTCGCGCATGACGAGCAGTTCCTCGCCATCGACCTTCACCGCCTGACCGGCATACTTGCCGAACAGCACGCGATCGCCCGCCTTGACAGCCATCGGACGCACTTCGCCGTTGTCCTGAATTTTGCCGTTGCCGACAGCGATCACCTCGCCTTGATCGGGCTTCTCACCGGCCGAATCGGGGATCACGATCCCGCTTGCGGTGGTGCGCTCAGCTTCTACGCGCTTGACGATTACCCGGTCATGCAAAGGACGAATTTTCATCGCGTTCTCTCCTTGGAACAGATTCGATTGTTTGCGGTCCGCGACCGCCTCTGGGGATTGTCAACATCGACCGAATCACGGATCCGTTGTTAGCACTCCCCGCCAACGAGTGCCAATAATAGGGACGCGACTTTTCGATTTCAAGTCAGCAACGGAAAAAATATTCGCCCCGCCCACGCACGGCATTGCACCGCGCTTAGCGTCACACTGGCCTAGCGCAGCAGCTCGCCCGGCGAATACAGCAGGCCGCGCTCCGACAGGCTCTTGGGACGCTGGCGGCAGCCCTCTCCCACCCAGCCGCGCTGCGGCCCGCCGCGATATCCCCACGCGCCGCTGCGCCAGTCGATCCAGTAGCGCCCGTCGGGCACCCGCTGACACGCCGCCCGATCCAGCTGTTGCAAGGCCGCCGGCGCGAGGCGCACACCGTTCACCTCCACCAGCCGCGCCCTGGCCCACGCCACAGGCGTCATCAAGCACACCACAACCGCCAGCACGGCACACCGCAGCGCCATCGCCCACTCCCTTTTTCTGGCCAGTTTTTACCTTAGTCGACGGACACGCCCCCTGCCGCAGCGATGCCGGGCGCTCTTGTATACTGGCGCACCACTCACGCCGGAGGCCCGCGCCCCGATGACCCGACGCGCCCCAGAACTGCTCGCTCCGGCCGGCTCGCTGACCATGCTGGAGACCGCGCTGGCCTACGGCGCCACCGCCATCTACGCTGGTCAGCCGCGCTACTCGCTGCGCGTGCGCAACAACGACTTCGGCGATCTGGCGGTGCTTGCCCGCGGCATCGAGCACACCCACGCGCACGGCGGCCGCTTTTTCCTCGTCTCCAACATCTACCCGCACGGCGCCAAGCTCAAGACCTACCTCGACGACATGGCGCCGGCCATCGCGCTGGGGCCGGACGCGCTGATCATGTCCGACCCCGGCCTGATCCTGCTGGTGCGCGAGACCTGGCCGGAGATGGAAATCCACCTCTCGGTGCAGGCCAACACGGTCAACGCCGCGGCGGTTCGCTTCTGGCGTCAAGCCGGCATTTCAAGAGTGATCCTGTCGCGCGAGCTGTCGCTCGACCAGATCGCGGAAATCCGCCAGGCCTGCCCCGACACCGAGCTGGAAGTGTTCGTGCACGGCGCGCTGTGCATCGCCTACTCCGGCCGCTGCCTGCTGTCGGGCTACCTCAACCACCGCGACCCCAACCAGGGCACCTGCACCAACACCTGCCGCTGGGATTTCAACGTCAAACCGGCGGCGACAGACGCCAGCGGCGACGTTTACGTGATCGAAGAGCGCGAAAAACGGCAAGGCGAACACATGCCGATCGAGGAGGACGAGCACGGCACCTACATCCTCAACTCCAAGGACCTGCGCGCCATCGAGCACGTCCACCGACTGGTGGAGATCGGCGTCGACTCGCTCAAGATCGAAGGGCGCACCAAGAGCCCCTACTACGTCGCCCGCACCTGCCAGGCCTACCGGCAGGCGATCGACGATGCGCTCGCCGGCCGCGCGCTTGACCCCGCGCTGCTCGGCCAGCTCGACGGGCTGGCCAACCGCGGCTACACCGGCGGCTTCTTCCAGCGCCACGTCCCCGCCGAAACGCAGAACTACCTGCGCGGCCACTCGCTCTCCGGCCGCAGCCAGTACGTCGGCGATGTGGTGAGCTATTCCAGCGCACGCGGGCTGGCCGAGGTAGCGGTCAAGAACCGCTTCGCCCTCGGCGATCGCATCGAGGTGATCCACCCCACCGGCAATCTCGACCTGACGATCGACGCCCTGCAAAACGCCGCCGGCGAGCCGATCGAGGTTGCCCCCGGCAGCGGCCACACGGTGTGGCTGGCGCTGCCGCCATCGCACACCGGCGCGTTCCTCGCCCGCTACCTGTAAGCCGGCCGGCAACGCCTCACGCGTCGCGAATCACTCGTCCTTGAGGCGGAAGAACAACTGCTCGCCCTGCAAGCGGTAGGCGGCAATGGCGGCGTGTCCGGCATCCGACGTGATCCAGTTGATGAAAGACTCCGCCGCCTCTTTCTTCACATGCGGATGCTTGGCCGGATTGACCAGAATCACCCCGTAGGGGTTGAACAGCTGCGGGTCGCCTTCAAACACGATCTGCAGATTCTGGCGGTTCTTGAAGTTGGCCCACGAGCCACGGTCGGCCAGCGCATAGGCATTCATCCCGGCGGCGGTGTTGAGGGTTGCCCCCATCCCCGAACCGGTCTCCTTGTACCAGTCCTTGCCTTCCGGCGGAGCGCCCAGCGCGGCCACCCAGAAGCGCTTTTCCGCCGCGTGGGTGCCGCTGCGGTCGCCGCGCGAGGCAAAGCTGGCACCGGCCGCGGCGATCTTGCCGAAGGCCTCGACCGCCGACCCGGCCGACGACACCCCCGCCGGATCCAGCCGCGGCCCGACGACCACGAAATCGTTGTACATCACATTCTTGCGGTAGGCTCCGAAACCCTCGGCGACGAAGGCATCCTCCTTCACCCGGTCGTGCACCAGCAGCGCGTCGGCATCCCCGCGCCGGCCCACATCGAGCGCCTGCCCGGTGCCCAGCGCCACCACCTTGACCTGAATGCCGGTGGTCTTCTCGAAGATCGGCAGGATGAAATCGAACAGCCCCGAGTTCTGGGTGGAGGTGGTCGACGCGAGGATGATCGACTCGCCCGCCTGCGCCGACCCCGCCGCCAGCCCGATCGCCAGCGCCGCGCCCATCTGCGTTAGAAAGCGCGTCAAAAAGCGACATGCCATGGAAGTTCTCCCTGAATGAATTGTTTGGCTTCCGCGGAAGCCGGTTGGGTAAAGAAACGGCGCACCGGAGCGTGTTCGCGCACCCGCCCGCCGGCAAGAAACACAATGTCATCGGCCAGGCGAGTGGCTTGCCCGAGATTATGCGTGGTCATGATCACCTTTGCACCTTCGGTGCGGATCTCGCGCACGATCCGCTCGACCGCCTCGACGCCCGACGGGTCGAGGCTCGCGGTCGGCTCATCGAGCAGCAACAGCCGCGGCCGGGTCAGCCACACCCGCCCCAGCGCGAGGCGCTGCTGCTCCCCGCCGGAGAGGCGCCGCGCGTTGTCGTGGCGGCGCTCGAACAGGCCGATGCGCGCCAGCATGGCCTCGCCAAGTTGCCGCCGCGCCACCCGCGACACCCCGCGCGAACGCAGGCCGAGGCTGACGTTTTCGAGCAGCGAGGCGCGCAGCATCGCCGGATGCTGGAACACCATGCCCACCTGCTGCCCGTCGAAGGGCTGCCCGCCCCAGTCGATGCGCCCGCCGGTCGGCGCGAGCAGGCCGCACAGGGTGCGCAGCAGCACGCTCTTGCCAGCCCCATTGGGGCCGAGCACGATGGTGATGCCCTCGCCGCTGAGCGTCAGGTCCACCCCGTCGAGCACCGCGCGGCCGTTGGGCGCAAAGCGCACGTCTTCGAGCTGCAGGGGAAACAGGCTCATCCGAAACGCCGCATGATCGAGGTGCGCAGCACGAAGGCCAGCGCGTTGAGGATCAGGATCAGGCTGACCAGCACCAGCCCCAGCGCGATCGCCAGCGGTAGGTCGCCCTTGCTGGTTTCGAGCGCGATGGCGGTGGTCATCACCCGCGTCGAGCGGTCGATGTTGCCGCCCACGATCATCACCGCGCCCACCTCCGACATCGCCCGCCCGAGCCCGGCGAACACCGCCACGGTGAGCGAGAAGCGGCAATCGTAGAGCAGCACCCGCACGCTGTCCCACCACCCGAAACGCAGCGCCGACAACTCATCGGCATAACCCCGCCAGGCGTCCTCGACCACCTGACGCGCGATCGCTGCCATCAGCGGCACCACCAGAATCACCTGCGCCATCACCATCGCGCCGGGGGTGTACAGCAACCCAAAATCGCCCAGCGGCCCGGAGCGCGACA
>JAGRFO010000072.1 GCA_020446005.1 Rhodocyclaceae bacterium
CCTTGGCCTCGTACATGGCGGTGTCGGCGCGCTTGAGCAGTTCTTCGGTGGTCACTTCCGCATCATCGATCAGCGCGATGCCGATGCTGGAGGTGCAGTGATGCTGACGGAAATCGTGGCCTTGGGCGCGGTCGGCGTCGTCGGTCACTTCCACTGTATACGGCCGGCTGACCGCGATGAGGATTTTCTGGGCGACCTGCTCAGCCTGCATCACGGCCGCCGCGCCACGGTCGAGATCCTCCAGAATCACCACGAACTCGTCACCGCCAAGGCGGGCGACGGTATCGGTCTCGCGCACGCAGCCCTTGAGCCGACAGGCGACCTCCACCAGCAACTGGTCGCCGGCGGCGTGGCCGAGGGTGTCGTTGAGGTTCTTGAAGTTGTCGAGGTCGAGCAGCATCAGCGCGCCCTGCCGACCACGGCGGGCGATCGCGGTCAAGGCGTGGCTGAGGCGGTCGGTCATCAGCCGGCGGTTGGGCAGCTTGGTGAGCGGATCGTAGAAGGCGAGCTGGCGGATTTCCTCCTCGGCTTCCTTGCGCGCGGTGATGTCGGTCAGCATCGCGACGTAATTGGCCAGCTCACCCGCGTCGTCGTGCACGGCGGTGATGGTCAGCCATTCGGGGTAGATCTCGCCGTTCTTGCGACGGTTCCAGATCTCGCCCTGCCAGCGGCCGGTACGCGCCAGCGTGTCGTGCATCTCGGCGTAGAATTCGGCCGAATGACGCCCCGACTGGAGCAGTCGCGGGGTCTGCCCGACCGCCTCGGCCGCCTCGTAGCCGGTAATGCGGGTGAAGGCCTGGTTGACCCGCAGGATCACGCGCCGCGGGTCGGTCACCAGAATGCCTTCATGCCCCTCGAAGGCGGTGGCCGCGATGCGCAGTTCGGATTCGATCTTCTTGCGTCGGGTGATGTCGCTGAACAGCCGGTTGTTGGACTCATCCAGCTCGGCAATGATTTCGTGCAAAGCGCGGGTGCGCTCGGCCACCGTGGCCTCCAGGCCGGCATTGGCCTGGCGCGCCACCGCCTCGGCCCGCGCCTGCGCGCTCCAGGCCTCGGCCAGCTTCCAGCAACCGAAACCGAACACCGCCAGCAGCACCGCCGCAATCCGCCCGACCCGCTCCCACACCGCGCCGCTGGCCTCGGCGAACACCGCCGCCGGCAGATGCGCGACCGCCTTCCACACATACTGGTGAATCTCGATTTCGCCCCGGCTGGGCACAAAGGCCTCGCCCGCGCCGGTGCTCGATTTCTGGCCGGCCATCAGCGGGTACACCGTCTGCCAGGTCCACAGACCGTCGTCCAGTTCTAGCTGGCCGCTGCTCCCGGCGCGAATCCGCTGCCAGGCCGCCGGCGCGCGCGCCGCCAGCGACAGCTCGGCGCGCCCGAACATGAAGCCCCATTCTTCCCCGGGACGCGGGCTCTTGAGCCAGTAACCGTCTGAATTGACGACCGAAACATGGTCGGCCACAGCCTTGGTGCTAACCGCAAACGCCCGTAGCATCTCGCGGCCGTAATAATTGAGAATCACGATGCCGCGCCGCTTGCCTCGCGCGTCGGTCACCGGCGTGGCCACCCGCACCATCGGCTTGTAGGGCACCTCGATCTTGCCACGCTCGATGTTCAAATCGAGCGGTGAGATGAAGATCTCACCCGGCATCAGCTTCATGGTGTCGGCAAAGAAGTAGCGCCCGCCCTTCTCCTGCAGGCCCTCGGGCGGCACGATCACCGGCTCGCCATCGACATAATCGACGCGGACCACCTCGCGGCCGGCCTCGTCCAGCCAGCGCAACTGGTCGTACACCCCCTTACTGCGCGAGAAGCTGGCGAAATCCCCCGCCAGACTGGCGAGGTTCTCCGCGGTCGGCGCATCGATCGCCCGGCGCAGCGCGCTGTGTGAGGCGAGAAAGGCCAGATCGCGGCTGACCCCCTCGATCTGTCCGGTCAGCGCGCCTGCCCCAAGGCCGACGTTGAGGCTCTCCTGGCTCATCAGTCGGGTGGTCTGGCGGTCGATTTCGGTCCGCCCGAGCATCACCGCGCCCGCGATCAGCAGCACCGCGACCGGAACAAAAAACCTGACAAAGAAAAACGCCGCTGGCCGTGCCTTCATCGTCAATCCGCAAGCCGTTCGCTTGATCATACCCCCGGCCAGCCATTACGGCAGGGCCTTGGGACACTTGACCGGGGCGGCCGGCCCTTAACCCTGCGGCGGCAATCGGGTTAGACTGGTTCCAGCGCGTTGCGGCCTGTCCGCCCCCGAGGAGCCGAAGCCGATGGAACAGAAGCAGTTCACCCGCCCCGTTCATGCCACCACCTGGATGAGCCTGTTTCTGGCGCTGGTGGCGGTGCTGGCGGCCTTCCTCGCCCCCCAACTGCAGGACGCCTTCCTCGCCAACGCGGCCTTCAACGGGCTGATCCTGTTCGTGCTGGCGGTCGGCATCGCGGTCAATCTGCGCCAGGTGTGGCGGCTGCAAAGCGAGGTGCTGTGGATCGAGGATTTCGCCAAGCACGGCAGCACCACCGCCGGGCCGGTGCTGCTGGCACCGATGGCGCGCCTGCTCACCAGCCGCGAGCGGGGGCGCTTTCACCTCTCACCGGCGTCGATGCGCTCGATCCTCGACAGCGTGCAGATCCGCCTCGAAGAACAGCGCGACCTGTCCCGCTACCTGATCGGTCTGCTGATCTTTCTCGGCCTGCTCG
>JAGRFO010000073.1:0-648 GCA_020446005.1 Rhodocyclaceae bacterium
CGCTGGTGCTGATCGTCGGGCTGCCCTTCACGATGTGGGTCTCGCTGGCCGCGCTGATCTTCTGGAGCTACTTCTTCGCCTACCAGTTCCTGTCGTGGAACGCCAAGAAGAACAAGGCGCTCGAAGAACGCGCACGCAAGGCGGCCGAAGCCGAAAAGCAGAAAAAGGCGGACTGAACGCCGTCGGCTAGAGTGCGAACACCTGTTTAACGCACAGCGTCTCGCCGCGCTCCATCACGCCGATCAGGCGGTCGATGTTGGGATGCTTGCCCGGATGCTGACGCGCGTCTTCGGTGTGCTCACCGTACAGTTCCAGCCCCTTGCGCGCGGCCTCGGGCGAAATCGCCCCGTGGATCTGCGCCAGATGGTTGTAGACCGCCAGCGAGCCGGCCTGCCCGGCCTTGTTCTCGATGGTCGCCACCACCGCACCATCGGCGTCGAGCAAATTCAGCCCGGCCAGATGCGACACCTTCGGCAACTGCTTGAGGGTTTCGGCAAACGTCATGAAAAGCGTCCTCGATTCCGGAAATGACACGGGGCGCCGCCCGGACGCCCCGCAGGATGGCGGCCGCGCTCAGATCGCGCGCGCGAGTTCCGCCGCCTTGCCGATGTAGCTCGCCGGCGTCATCGCCAGCAGGCGCTGCTTTTC
>JAGRFO010000073.1:711-9550 GCA_020446005.1 Rhodocyclaceae bacterium
TCAGCGCCTTGAGCTGCTCGTAGGGATTCTCGACGCCGTAACGGCGCATCACCGTCTGCACCGGCTCGGCCAGCACCTCCCAGGCCTCGTCGATATCGGCGGCCAGGCGCTCCGCGTTGAGCTCCAGCTTGCCCAGCCCCTTGAGCAGCGAATCATAGGCCAGCACAGTGTGGCCAAACGCCACCCCCATGTTGCGCAGCACGGTCGAGTCGGTCAGATCGCGCTGCATGCGCGAGATCGGCAGCTTCTCGCTGAAGTGACGCAGCAGCGCGTTGGCCACGCCTAGGTTCCCCTCGGCATTTTCGAAGTCGATCGGATTGACCTTGTGCGGCATGGTCGACGAGCCCACCTCGCCCTCCTTGAGCCGCTGCTTGAAGAAACCCAGCGAGATGTAGCTCCAGATGTCGCGGCAGGCATCGATCAGCATCGTGTTGCAGCGCGCCGTCGCATCGAACAGCTCGGCCATCGCATCGTGCGGCTCGATCTGGATCGTGTACGGGTTGAAGCTCAGGCCCAGCGACTCGATGAAGCGCTGGTTGAAGGCCGCCCAGTCCACGTCCGGATACGCCGACAGGTGCGCATTGTAGTTGCCCACCGCGCCATTGAACTTGGCCATCATCTCCACCGCCGCAATCGCCTTGCGCGCACGCTTGAGCCGGTAGGCAATGTTCGCCATCTCCTTGCCCATCGTGGTCGGACTGGCCGGCTGGCCATGCGTGCGCGAGAGCATCGGCGCATCGGCCAGATCGTGCGCCAGCGCCACGAAACGCGCGATCACCCGGTCCAGCGCCGGCAGCATCACCTCGCGCCGCGCATCGTTGAGCATCAAGGCGTGCGAGGTGTTGTTGATGTCCTCGGAGGTGCACGCAAAGTGGATGAACTCCGACACCTTGAGCACTTCGGCGTTGCCCGCAAAGTGCTTCTTCAGCCAGTACTCCACCGCTTTCACGTCGTGATTGGTGGTCGCCTCGATGGCTTTCACCGCCTCGCCATCGGCCGGCAGAAAACTCTCGCCCACACCAATCAACGCCGCCTTGGTCGACGCCGAAAACGGCGCCACTTCATCAATCTCGGGCGCATCGGCCAACGCGCTCAACCACGCCACCTCCACCCGCACCCGCGCCCGGATCAGGCCGTATTCGGAGAAATGGTCACGCAGATCGGCGACTTTGGTCTGGTAGCGACCGTCGAGAGGGGAAATTGCAACAAGCGGGGTAGCAAGCATGGGGGCACCGGACAGCAAAGAGGGCCTTGATTTTAGCCCAAAGCCCTCCCGTTCACACCTCAGTTCAGGAACCCGAACACTTGATGCCCCGCCCCGGCGTCACCGTATCGCAACCGGTCCCCGTGAGGTTCCAGTCAATGGCCCCGGTGCCCGAGGTTGTTTGCACTGGCGTCATGGTGACCACCAGATTAGCGCCGCCCGAGCTGACGGCCGTCGTGGTCAGCTGAATCACGCCATTGAGGGTTGTCACGCCATCCACATAGGCAATGCTTGCCCCCGCATTGCCGGTTGCCAGATCCGGCGGCACATCACGCAAGCCACCCGAGCATCCGGTCAAAATCCCGATATCAGCAATGCACTGGGCCACCGCAACCTTGTAGGCGCCAACGCCCTGGACCGCCCCAGCAACCTTGGTGCGCTGCTGGTAATCGGCATATTGCGGGATCGCAATCGCGGCCAGAATCCCAATGATCGCCACCACAATCATCAATTCGATCAAAGTGAACCCTGACGCTGCGCACTTGGTTCCGCGGTGCCACGCTGCAACCGGTTGTGACAATGCATTCATCTTGATCTCCAGAAAAAAACGGGGCCGGCAAGCCGGCCCCGTTTGCAGTGCCTTGCTCGAACGAACAGGCAACCGTGTTCCGTGAATTAGTTACCGGTGCACTTGATGCTACGGCCAGCCGTCGAGCAACCCGTACCAGAGAGGTTCCAGTCGAGGGCGCCGCTTGCGCCGGCGTTGCTTTCGACCGGGGTCATCACCACGACCATGTTGGCACCGCCGGAGGTGACGCCGGTGGTGGTCACGGTGATCACGCCTGCGGCAACGGTCACGCCATCAACGTAAGCGATCGTGGCGCCAGCGTTACCCGTGGCGATCGTGGGCGGAATGCCGTTCGAACCGTGCGCGCAGTTGGTGAGGGTACCCAGATCGGCCAGGCACATCGCCACTGCGGTTTTGTAGGCGCCAACGCCAGCGACCGCACCGGCCACTTTCGAACGCTGCTGATAGTCCGCGTATTGCGGAATCGCGATCGCAGCCAAAATACCGATAATTGCCACCACGATCATCAGTTCGATGAGGGTGAAGCCTTGCTGGGCGCGCTTGAGGGTCTTGTTCATGGTCATGCTCCTTTCAGGATTGAATTTGGTCACGGATCAGATCCGCTCGGGAATCCTATAGGCAGGGAGCGTGCCAGTTTTTCGAGATAATTTTTTAATCGTTTTAATTCAATGAATTGCAACAATACAGCCACTCGCCGTCAAAAACTCCGCCTCCCGCGATGCCAGCCGGGTGACGATTTTCGTCACCCTTGCTGACGTCATGCGTCACCGCACGCAGACTTTGCGGATCTGCGGCATGTCGGTGATGCCGGCGAGGACTTTTTCGATGCCGTCCTGGCGCAGGGTGCGCATGCCTTCTTCGAGCGCGAGACCCAGCAGGGTGGCAACGCGGGCGCGTTCCTGGATGAGTTTTTTGGCGTCGTCGGAACCGAGCATGAGCTCGTGCAGCCCGACCCGGCCGCGATAGCCGTTGGTGCAATCGCTGCAGCCGACCGGTTTGTAGAAAGTGAATTGGCCTTTCTTGTCAGCGTAGGCATCCTGCCACTGCCGGGCGACGGCCTTGCGCGCGGCTTCGGGATCTTCCCTGAACGGGGGGGTGAGCTGGAGGTCGAGGCAGTATTCGTCGAGCAGACTGGAGAGTTCCTCGCCATCCGGGTGGTAGGGTTTCTTGCACTTTTTGCACAGCCGTTTGGCGAGCCGCTGGGCGAGCACGCCGAGCAGGGCGTCGGCGAAGTTGAAGGGGTCCATGCCCATGTCGAGCAGGCGCACGATGGATTCCGGCGCACTGTTGGTGTGCAAGGTGGAGAACACGAGGTGGCCGGTGAGCGAGGCTTCGAGCCCGACGGCGACGGTTTCTTCGTCGCGCATCTCGCCGACCATGATCACGTCCGGATCGGCGCGCAGGAAGGCGCGCATCATGGTGGCGAAATCGAGGCCGGCCTTGCGGTTGACCTGCACCTGACGCAGGCCTTTCTGGGTGATTTCGACCGGGTCCTCGACGGTCCAGATCTTGGTGTCCGGGGTGTTGATGTGCCCGAGGATGGAGTGCAGCGTGGTGGTTTTGCCCGAGCCGGTCGGGCCGCACACGAAGAAGATGCCGTAGGGCTTGGTGATGGCTTCGGTGAGCCGGGCGAGGTTGTTGTCGGTCAGCCCGAGAGCATCGAGCGGGATGGGATCGCTGTTGGCGAGAATCCGCATCACCACGTCTTCGAGCCCGCCCGCGGTGGGGAGGGTGGCGACCCGCAGTTCGATGTCGAGCGCGGCGAACTTGCGGAACTTGATCTTGCCGTCCTGCGGCCGGCGGCGCTCCGAGATGTCGAGGTCGCACATGATCTTGATGCGCGTCACCAGCGGGCTACGATAGCTCGCCGGCACCTCGATGTAGGGAACCAGGGTGCCATCCTTGCGGAAACGGATCTGTGTTTTTTCCTTGCCCGGTCGAGGCTCGATGTGGATGTCGGAGGCGCCTTGCTTGTAGGCGTCGATCACCACTTTGTTGACCAGTTTGACGAGTTCGTTGTCGGCCGCGGCGGAGAGCTCTTCGGCCATCGAGGCGTCATGCTCTTCTTCGGTCAGGTCCATCAGCAGGTCGTCGACGGAACCCAGATCGAGGCTGGCTTCGAAAAACTGGTCGACCGTGCGCTTGAACTCACGCATGGTGGTGGCGCGAATCGCGATCTTCTTGTTCGGGAAGACGTTGTGCGCCACGCGCGAGGCCCGTGTCTGCTCGGGGTCGGTGGCCATCACCACGATCCCCTCCTCGGTTTCCTCTAGCGGCAGCCAGTGGCTTTGCTCGACGAACTCGCGCTTGATGTTCTTGAGCAGATCGACCGGCTTGATGCGATCGGAGCGGAAAGGCTCGTAGGGCATGTTGAAGAACTTGGCGACGGCTTCGCCCACGTCGGCGAGGCTCAGCCCCATGTCTTCGAGCAGCACCTCTTCGGTGCCGACCTTGCGCTCGCGCGCCTTGCGGGTCGCCGCGTCCAGTTCAGCGGCGGTGATGCGCGCCTCGGTGACGAGCACGTCGTAGCGCGAGCGCGGGGTGCCCGGCGCCCGCTTGCGCTGCGCAAAGGCAACGCCCAGGGTCTGCGCCAGCCCCAGCAAGCCCTCTTCGGCAATCGAGGAAAACGGCTTGCCGTTGACCGCGTTGATGAGTTGCAGCACGCCTTCCAGCTCGCCACGGTCGGGATCGACAATCGGCGCAACCAGCATCTCGCGGCTGTGATAGCCGGTGACCTCGTCGACCTCCTTGCGGAATTCCAGTTGTGGCGAGATCGCCGACAGTGCGGCGCGGTCGTAGACGTCGGGCAGATTGATCATTTTCTTGAAGTGCGCGACGTAGCCAGCGATGCTGTTTTCCGAGATCGGCAGGCGAATGCTGTTGACCGCGTGCAGCCCGGTCTTGACCTTGGAGACGATCGCGGTGCGGGTGTCATCGACGGTGTAGATCGTCAGCCGTTCGGCGCCGAACAGGTCGCACAGCTCGGCCGACAGCTCGAAGATGATGTCGTCGATATTCTGGGTGGCGTGAATGCGGGTGGTGACCGCCTGCAGCCCCTTGAAAAATGCCAGGCGGCTGGCCACGTCGCCGGTGGATGTGTTCTTGCCGGAAGCTGCACTCATGAGAACAAGTCCTGAACGTTGGATCGCGGCCCGCCCGCGGCGGCGCATGATGGCCACATTCTACCGGGATCAGCCGGGGGCGCATCCACCCTTGCAAGCCGCTCGCGTTCAGAACTCGAGAATTTGCCCGTTGCGCAGCATGCTCGGTCGCAGACGACCGGAATAGACGCTGATCTCCGCCATGGTGCGCTCGACATGGCCCGGCTTGAGATGGCTGATATGCACCTCGGGGCTCACCGTCAGCGCGTCGAGAAAGCCCGCCAGCAGGTTGGGGCACAAATGCCGCGAGGCCATCGCCAGCGCGTGCTGCTCGTCAGGGAAGGCGGTTTCGACCACCAGATGCCGGAGCGCCGGCTGGGCGTTGATGGCCTCGACGAGCGCCGGGGTGTAGGTGGTGTCGCCGGTGTAGATCAACTGCCCGTCGCCGCTGTCCAGCGCGTATGCCACCGCCGGCACGGTGTGGAACGCCGGCAGCACCGAAATGCGTCGGCCGTCGAGCGTGGCGTGCTCGCCCAGCTTGAGCACTTCGAAACGCATGAAGGGGTGATGGCGGTCGGGAATGGCGCTGAAATCCGGCCACACCAGCCAGTTGAAAATATGCGAGCGCAGGATCCGCAGGGTCTCGACGGTGGCATAGACGGTCACCGGAGAACGCCGGACATCGCCGACGGTATCGATCAGAAAGGGGATGAAGGCGATGTGGTCGAGGTGCGCATGGGTCACGAAGATGTGGTTGATGCGCAGCAACTCATCGTATTCGAGTTCGCCGACACCGGTTCCGCCATCAATGAGGATGTCATCGTCGACCAGAAAGGCCGTGGTGCGCGACTCCCGCCCACCGATGCCACCGCTGCATCCCAGCACCCTGAATTTCATGACCCTCGCCAGGACCGAATCTTAATGGGCTAGCCTAACACCCATGTCATGCGCGGGCCGCGAAAAAAGTCACGTGCCGTCCGGCACGCTATGCCGGGCTCCGCAGGAAGAACTCCATCTTGACCCCGGCGATTTCGATGATGTCATGGTCGCCCAGATGATGCGCCTGCGCATCGAGCTGCCGCCCGTTGACCACTGGAAAAGTCGAACCTTCGACATGGGTGATGAAGTAGCCATGCGGACGGCGGGTGATCACCGCCACCTGGGCGCCCGGCTTGCCAAGCGTGGTGAGCGATTTTTTCAGCTCAAGCTCGCGGCCGGCATTGGGCCCGGAGAGCACCTGGATCACCCCCATCGCACTGGGCGCCTCGGCCGCCGGCGCAGGCGAGGGCGCGACCTTGGGAGCTGCCGGCATGTCGCCGGAGCGGTCGAAAATCTGGGTCGACTCGCCGTCCCCTTCCAGCAGCACGGCACTGTCGCCGACCGCCGTGTCGGTGGGTGCCGGACCGGAGGCCCCGACATCGATTTCCGGCGCATCGAGCATTGGCTTGAGCGCGGCCGTATCGACCAGATCGGCGGGCGCCGAGCCCGGCTGGTCGGCATCGACCACGAACTTGATCCGATACTTGCCAAGCTCGACCACATCGTTGCTCTGCAGCGCGCACTTCTTGACCGGCTGCCCATTCACATAGGTGCCATTGGTGCTGTTGCGATCTTCGAGAAACGCGTCGTTGAGGATCGAGGTGATGACCGCATGCTCACCGCTGATGGCGAGATTGTCGATCTGGATGTCGTTATGCGGCTTGCGCCCGATCGTGGTCCGCTCCTTGGCCAGCGGAATCTCCTTGAGCACCAGGCCATCCATGCTGAGAATCAGTTTCGGCATTTTGTCATCCGTTGTGTTGCGCCGTTTAATCGGCCGGCATTGCTGCCTCGGCGACAAACGGCTTGCGTACCTTGATCAGAACCACGGTGATGTTGTCGCGCCCACCTCGATCATTGGCAAGCTGCACGAGATGATCGGCAGCCAGCTTGAGATTGGCGGAGAGCGTTTCGCACACCAGCGCGATGTCGTCGTCGTACAGCATATCGGTCAAACCGTCGGAACACATCAGGTAGATGTCTCCGACCTGCATTTCATGCAGCGCCACGTCGGGCACCACCGACGGCTCGACCCCCAGCGCGCGGGTCAGGAGGCTGCGGCCGGGCGCATGACGCGCCGCATCCGCGCTCATCATCCCGCCGTCGACCTGCTCCTGCAACAGCGAGTGATCGCGGGTCAACTGCACCAGATGGTCGGGACGATAGCGATACAGCCGCGAATCGCCCACATGGCTGACCGCCAGCATATTCTCAAAGAAACGGACCGTCACCAGCGTCGACCCCATCCCGAACAGCTCGCGATCACTGTGCGCGACGGTGAACACCCGCTCGTTGGCCTGCACCGTGGCGGCGCGCAAGCCGGACAGAACGTCGGCCACGCTCTCGGACGCGCCCTGGCTCAGGCTGCGCTCGACGCTCTCGACCGCCATGGTCGAGGCCACATCGCCCCCCTGATAGCCCCCCATCCCGTCGGCGAGCACTGCCCATCCCTGGGAGACGTTGAAGCGGCACGCATCTTCATTGCGTTGCCGCATCCGTCCGACGTCGGTCTTCGACGCCATGATCAGCGCAGTAGCCAGGGAATCCTCAACAACCATACGTAAAAAGCAATACCTTCGAAAACAGTCAAGCCGGCAAGGCGGGCGAAGCATCCTGCGAGTGGTCGGGACGGTGCCGACCTGCGGACGCGCAGCCTTCCTCGGACGGCACAATCCCCGGATTCTTGCACAAGCGCGCCAGCCGGCGAACCGCTTTTTTACATCGTGGTCGATTTGATCACAAAAAAAACGCCCGCTGGTGCGGGCGTTCTTAGGCGCACGAACAGGCTTACAGCTTGGCCTTGAGCAGCTTGCCCATCTCCGACGGATTGCGAGTGACGGTGAAACCGCACGCTTCCATGATCTCCAGCTTGGCATCGGCCGTATCGGCGCCGCCCGAGATCAGCGCACCGGCATGCCCCATGCGCTTGCCGGCCGGCGCGGTCACGCCCGCGATGAAGCCAACCACCGGTTTCTGCATGTTCTCCTTGCACCAGCGCGCGGCTTCGGCTTCGTCCGGACCGCCGATCTCGCCAATCATGATGACCGCGTCGGTGTCCGGATCTTCGTTGAACATGCGCATGATGTCGATGTGCTTGAGGCCATTGATGGGGTCCCCGCCAATGCCCACGGCGGACGACTGCCCGAGCCCGAGGTCGGTGAGCTGCGCCACCGCTTCATAGGTCAGCGTGCCGGAGCGCGACACCACCCCAATGCGGCCTTTCTTGTGAATGTGGCCAGGCATGATCCCGATCTTGATCTCGTCGGGGGTGATCAGGCCGGGGCAGTTCGGGCCGAGCAGCAGGGTTTCCTTGCCACCGGCGGCCACTTTCTTGGCCATCTTGTTGCGCACTTCGAGCATGTCACGCACCGGAATGCCTTCAGTAATGCAGATCACCAGATCGAGGTCGGCCTCGACCGCTTCCCAGATCGCGGCAGCGGCAAACGGAGGCGGCACGTAGACCACCGACACGTTCACGCCTTGCTGCACCTTGGCGTCCTTGACCGTGCCGAAAATGGGCACGCCTTCGAAGTCTTCGCCCGCACGCTTCGGGTTTACGCCGGCCACAAAGCAGTTCTGGCCGTTGGCGTAGTCGCGGCACATGCGCGTGTGAAACTGGCCGGTCTTGCCGGTAATCCCCTGCGTAACGACGCGGGTGTCCTTGTTGATCAGAATCGACATGCTTGTATCCCCTTAACTGCCAACGGCAGCAACAATCTTCTCGGCCGCTTCGGCCATGGTGTCCGCAGCGATGATGGGCAGACCGGATTCGGCGAGAATCTTCTTGCCGAGATCCTCGTTGGTGCCCTTCATGCGCACGACCAGCGGCACGTGCAGATTCACTTCCTTGGCTGCGGCGACCACGCCGGTGGCGATGGTGTCGCAGCGCATGATGCCGCCGAAGAT
>JAGRFO010000008.1 GCA_020446005.1 Rhodocyclaceae bacterium
GGTCAGGTCTGGCCGGGACAGCAGATGGAACTGGAGATCGAGGACCCCTACGACGAGCACACCGCCGCCGAAGGCCCGGACGGCGCCACCTGGAACACCACCCTGCGCCTGACCTTGCCGCATTTGGGCGCGGTCGAAGCGCGTCTGGCGCTGGACGGCGCGGGCCTCAAGATCCGTCTGGCGGCCGACTCCGACGCCGCCGTCGGCACGCTCAACCGCGACCGCGCCACGCTGGCCAAAGCCCTCGCCGCGGCCGACATCGCCGTCCGCGACCTGCAGGTGAGCCGCAACGATGAACGCCAGCACTGACACGCTCGACGACGACCCGCGCGCCGAGGCCGTGGCGCTGGCCTATTCGGCCGGCGACGCGGCGCCGCGGGTGGTCGCCAAGGGGCGCGGGCTGATCGCGCGCGAGATCATCGAGCGGGCGCACGAAGCCGGCGTCTACGTGCACGAATCGCCCGAAATGGTCGCCTTGCTGATGCAGGTCGACCTCGACGCGCGCATTCCGCCCCAGCTTTACGTCGCCATCGCCGAACTGCTGGCATGGCTGTACCGGATGGAAAATGCCGCCGAACGCAAAGGGCTGAACATTCCGCCCCGGTAACCCTGCCCGCTCATGCTATAAAGAACCGGATTTTTCGCCTTGCAAAGCGCCTCGATGCCCCAGACCGACAACCCTGCCCTCAAGTTCGAACTGCTGCAATCGGACGATTACAGCCAGTTCCTGCTGACCAACCCGGCCGAGATCCAGCACGTCATGCGCGACCTGATCCGCAAGCGCGCGATGATCACCGCCTACATGGGCAGCCAGAAAACCTTCATGCTCACCAGCGTGCTGGCGCTGAGCGACGGCGACACCCAACTGGTGCTCGACGTGCCACCGGACGAATCGATTCGCGCTCAGGCACTCGACAGCGAGGAGCTGATCTGCGTCACCCAAATTGCCAGCGTCAAGATCCAGTTTCCGCTCTCGGGCCTGCGCAAAAGCACCTATGACGACCGCCCGGCGATGGTCGCGCCGCTCCCCCAACGCTTGCTGCGGCTACAGCGGCGCGAGTATTTCCGCCTCACCGCACCGGTGGCGCATTCGCTGCTGTGCCAGATTCCGGTCACCACCGAAGCCGGCGCGACCACCACCTTCGAGGCGCGGGTAATCGACATCTCGGGCGGCGGCATCGCCATCGTGGTCCCGCCCGAAGGCGTCGAATTCAAGCCCAACACCGAATTCACCAACTGCCAGATCGCGCTCCCCGAAACCGGCACGGTCCGCGCCGGCCTGCGCATCCGCAGCGTCTTCCGGGTCACCAACCGTCAGGGCGTCTCCATGCTGCGTGCCGGTTGCGAGTTCATCGACCTGCCCGAGCGCATCGCCTCGGTGATTCACCGCTACATCCTCAAGGTCGAGCGCGACCGCAACGCGCGCGATCGCTAAGCACCAATAAAAAAGGCCATCCGAAGATGGCCTTTTTTGATCCAGCCCCGCTCAAGCGCGGAAACGATCGATCAGGCGCTTGAGTTCGACCGCGGTGTGCTCCAGTGCATGGGTCGCGTCCGCGTTGCTGCTGATGGCGGTCGAGCTGCGCTCGGCCATGGCGGTGATGGTCTCCATGTTCTTGGCGATTTCATCGGCGCCGGAGCGTAATTCCTGCATCGACAGCGACACCTCGCTGACCCGCTCCATGGTGGCCCGCGCGCTGTCCTGAATCGAGCGCAAGGACCCCGCCGCCTGGGCGGCAAGCTCGCTCCCCTTTTTGACCTTGGGCGTAATCGCCTCGATGCTCGCAACCGCCGTGTTGGTCTCGTTCTGCACCGCGGCGATCACCTCGTTGATCTTGGTAGTGGCGGTGCCGGTGCGCTCGGCCAGGCTGCGCACCTCGTCGGCCACCACCGCAAAGCCGCGCCCCTGCTCGCCAGCGCGGGCGGCCTCGATGGCGGCGTTGAGGGCCAGCAGGTTGGTCTGGTCGGCGATCTCGCGGATCACCTGCGCGATGGTCCCGATCTCGTTCGAGCGCTCCTTGAGCACCTGAATCTGCGACGCCGCCTGGGCGACGGTGTCCGACACATTGGCGATGCTCTCGGAGGCAATCGACGACTGTTCCTCGCCCGACGCCGCCACGCTGCAGGTGCGCTCAGAATCCTCCTGCGAGGCCTCCGTGCTGACCGCTACGTGCGACACGCTGACGGCGATTTCCTCCACCGCCGCGGCGGTCGATTCCGCGGTATCGGCCTGTTCCCTGGCCGCGTCGCGAACGGTTTTCGACGATGTCGCCACCGCCTGCGCCGACTTCGCGATCTGGTCGGCCTGGACGCGCACCGCACCGATCATGCTCTTGAGGTCGTCCTGCATCTTGTAGATCGAGAACGCCACGCTGTGAGTGTCCCCGGCCGCGACCGGCACCTCACTGGATAGATCACCGGCCGAGATGCGATCCGCCACATTGGCCAGCATGCCCGGCTCGCCGCCCAGCGAGCGCAGAATGCCGCTGCCGATCACCCAGCATCCGCCGAGCGTGACGACGAAACCAATCACCACCAGAATCAGCGATTGCGAAGCATGCCGCCAGAACAGGGTGTCCAGATCGCTTACATACACGCCGGTGCCGATCACCCAGCCCCAAGGGGCAAAACCCTTGACGAAGGAGACTTTCGGTTGCGGTTTATCCTCACCCGGCTTGGGCCACTGGTAATCGACAAAGCCGCCGCCTTGCGCCTTGACCACCGCGATCATCTCCATGAACAGCGGCTTGCCGGCGGGGTCCTTCAACTCGCCCAGCGGCTTGCCGTTGAGCGCTGGCTTGATCGGGTGCATGACCATCGCCGGCGTCATGTCGTTGATCCAGTAATAGTCACCGTCACCGTAGCGCAGCGCGCCCACCGCCGCCGCCGCCTGGCGCTGCGCCTCTTCGGTGCTCAACTCGCCGGCCTGCGCCCGCGCGTGATAGTGCGTCACCACGCTGTGGGCGGATTCGACCAGTTGCTCGACGCTGGCGCGACGCTCGTCGGTCAGCGAGGTGTTCAGCGCGTAGATGGCGCCCAGCGCCACCACCACCAGCGACAACAGGGCCAGCAGCGCAAGCATGAACAAGCGCGCGGACAGCCGCATTTGATTGATGAATCCCATGTCTCCACCTGTCTTTGTTATTACGCCTTTAGCGATAGAACGTTTTACGGTCGGTGGCGTGCCGGACTTGAACACCGAGACAAAATGTCTCAAATCACGGCCAGGCCCGGCCGCCTTGGTGCACATCAAGGCCGGCCCCGCCGCGTTACATTAGCCTTCGCTAATCATAAAAACGGCACCCCCAGCCATGACCTCTCCCTCAACCCCAACCGCCGCTGACGGCCCGGCCTACCCGCCCGGCGATCTGGCGATCTGGTTTTTCATCCTCGCCGAGTTGCTTGCCTTTGCGGTGTTCTTCGCCGCCTACGCCTTCGCCCGGGCGAACAACGTCGAACTGTTCGACGAGATGCAGCGCACCCTCAACCGCGACGCCGGCGCACTCAACACCGTCTTGCTGATCACCGCCAGCTGGTGCGTAGCGCGGGCGGTGCATCTGGTCGTCGAGCGCGACGCCGCGACCTTGGCCAGCCGCTGGCTGCTGGCCGGCATTGCCTGCGGCGGCGGGTTTCTGGTGGTCAAGCTGATCGAGTACAGCCACGTCTTCGGGGCCGGCATCAGCCTGTCGACCAACACCTTCTACATGTTCTACATCTCGCTCACCTTCTTTCACTTCATGCACGTGATCCTCGGCATGGTGATCCTGACGGTGCTGTGGGCGCAGACCCGCAAGGGCGCGTACTCGCCGCAGGGCGCCAACGGGCTGGAGAGCGGGGCGGCCTACTGGCACATGGTCGATCTGGTGTGGATCGTGCTCTTCCCGCTGGTTTACGTGATGAGGTGATGCCGCCATGACTGCCCGCAAACTCGACATCGCCTTCGCCATCCTGATCGTCGCCACCTTCATCACCTGGCTGATCGGCGAATGGTGGACCGCGCACGCGGTGATCCTGCCCGTCATGGCTGGCATGCTGGCGCTCACCTTCGTCAAATGCCGGCTGGTGATCCTCGACTTCATGGCCTTGCGTCCGGTCAAATCGTTCTGGCGCGGCCTCGTGATAGGCTGGGTCGTCGTGGTGCTGGGACTCATCACCCTCGCCTATCTCCTGAGCCTGAGCTGAAAGAAGTCAATCCAATGGACACCCGCGTGACGACCGACATCCCCTATTACGCGCCCGCCGGCAACGAAATCGAACTGTTCGAGCACGCCTGGAAAAACCGCCTCCCGCTGCTCATCAAGGGCCCCACCGGGGTCGGCAAGACGCGTTTCGTCGCCCACATGGCGGCCCGCCTCGGCCTGCCGCTGTTCACCGTCGCCTGCCATGACGACCTCACCGCCGCCGACCTGGTCGGCCGCCACCTCATCGGCGACGGCGAAACCGTGTGGTGCGACGGCCCGCTGACCCGCGCCGTGCGCGAAGGCGGCATCTGCTACCTCGACGAAGTGGTCGAGGCGCGCAAGGACACCACCGTGGTGCTCCACCCGCTGGCCGACGATCGCCGCGTGCTGCCCATCGACCGCACCGGCGAAGTGCTCGAAGCGCCCCCCGGCTTCATGCTCGTCATCAGCTACAACCCCGGCTACCAGAACTTCCTCAAAGGCCTCAAGCCCTCCACCCGCCAGCGCTTCGTGAGCATGCGCTTCAACTTCCCCGGTGCCGAACGCGAACAGGCGGTGCTGGTCGGCGAGACCGCCTGCGACCCGATGCTCGCCACCCAGCTGGTCGGCATCGGCCGCAGCCTGCGCGCGCTCAAGGATGTGGACCTCGAAGAAGTCGTCTCCACCCGCCTGCTGGTCTACGCCGCCACCCTGATCCGCGACGGCCTCGACCCGGTGCAGGCCTGCGAAGCGGCGGTGGTCGAGAGCCTCACCGACGATGTCGAGACCGCCGAGGCGCTGATGGAAGTGGTCCGCGCCACCTTCGGGCGCTGACGCGCATGAACGCCGCCTCTGCCACCGACACCCGGGCGCAAGGCCAGGAACTGGCCGTGGTCGCCGAAGCGCTCTACCTCATCAACCTCATGATCGTGCCCGGCGTCGGCTTTCTGGCCATCGTCTGGCTGTGGTTCACCAAGCGCAAGAACGCTCCCGCGCTGGCGCGCTGCCACCTCGACCAGGTGTTCTTCGCCAGCCTGTGGGCCGGCCTGCTGCTGATCGTCGCCAACGCCGCGATCATCTTCCTCGGCGGCTACAACACGCCCTACACTTGGGTGGTGGCGATCCTGTACTTCACCACCTGCCACACCACGCTGATCTTCTTCGGCGCGCTGGGCCTGTCGCGGGCGCTGTCCGGCAAACCCTATCGCTACCCGCTGATCGGCCGCCCCTGCGATGCCTGAGATGGCGGGGAAATTCATCCCGATCATCGCCGAAAGCCCCACGCCTGCCGACGGCGGCCGCCAGCGCGGGCGGCTATACGCCCAGATCGGCTTCTTCGTCCTGTTCGTCCTCGCCCCGGTGTTCGACCTGCTGCGCTACGACCTCGTCGCCGGCCACGCCTGGTTTCTCGGCATGGAGTGGCACGTCGGGCTGGCCGACTACAGCGCCGGCACCATCGGCCTCGGCCAGTTGTGGCTCAACATCGGGCTGAAGATCTTCCTGCCGATTCTCGGCACCGGCGCCGCGCTGCTGTGGGTGTCGTGGAAATGGGGGCGGCTCTATTGCGGCTGGCTGTGCCCGCATTTTTCGGTGGTCGAGACCCTCAACCAGTTCATGCGCCGCGCCACCGGCAAGCCCAGCGTGTGGGAGAAAAAACCGCTCCCCACGCGCGAGCCCGACGGCACCCGCTGGCAGGTCGACCGCCGCTGGTGGCTGCTCACCGTGCCGCTGGCGGTCGGCTTCGCCTTCGTCTGGGCGGTGGTGCTGCTCACCTACCTGCTGCCGCCGTTCGAGGTATACGGCAACCTGCTGGCCGGCACGCCGACGCGCAACCAGTTCATCTTCATCGCCGCCGGCACCGTCGTGCTGAGCGCCGAATTCCTGTTCGCGCGTCACCTGTTCTGCCGCTTCGCCTGCGCCGTCGGCCTGTTCCAGAGCCTCGCCTGGATGGGCAACCGCGACGCCATGGTGGTCGGCTTCGCGCGCCAGCGCGGGGCCGACTGCAACGACTGCTACTCGGCCTGCGACCACGTCTGCCCGATGCGCCTCAAGCCGCGCAACATCAAGCGCCAGATGTTCACCTGCACCCAGTGCGCGCAATGCGTCAGCGCCTGCGAAACCACCCAGAAAGACAACCCCCGCGGCGCGCTGCTGAGCTGGGTCAGCGACGCCGCGGCGCGTCAGAACGAGGCCGGCCTGCGCGCCGGCAAGCAACGGAACTGAAATGGAAGAATACGTCGGCGACCTCTGGCACCGCTTCATTACCCGCAGCGCGCGGCGCGACTACCCCGACGCGATCGTCCACCTCGAAGACATCGAGAAGACCGCCGGGGTGCTGTTCCGCGCGCTGGGCGGCGACCCCGGCCTGCGCGTCGCCTCCGCCGCCGAAGTCGAGCACGGCGGCCGGCGCCGCTGGCTGGCGCGCATCGCCCACGTCGAAGAGCGCGTCGCCCACGCCACCCGCGACGCCGAAACGCTGAACCTGCCCCCCAGCCTGGCGCTGTTCCCGGAACGCGCCGCCAACCGCGACCTGTACCTGTGGCTGATCGCCCAGGCCGCCGCCAGCGAGCAGGTGCGCGGCGAGTGGATCGTCGCCAACCAGCGCGCCACCGCACTGACCCTCGCGCGTTACCCCGGCTTCGCCGCGCGCTACCGCCGGCTGGTCGACGCCAGCCTCGCGCTGCGCCTGCCGATCGACAAGCTGCCCCGGGATGAGGCCGCGGTCGAACGCGCCATCCGTCAGGCGCTCGCCGAGCCCGGCAGCGTCGCCGCGCTGCCCGCCAGCAAGCGCCCGCCGCAGCCGGTGCCGCTGTGGCTCTACCCCTCGCCGGCGCAGCTCGACCGCCGCACCCGGCCCGACGACGACAGCACGCGCAACGACGACCCGGAGCCACCCGACAGCGAATCCATCGAAGTCACCCAGAAGCGCCAGCAAGCCAGCCGCGAAGACGCGCCCGACGGCAAGGACGGCTTCATCCTGCCCTTCCGCGCCGAATCGCTGATGTCCTTCGCCGAGTACGTCAAGGTCAATCGCGGGCTGGACGAGGACCCCGACCAGGACGTCGCCAAGGCCGCCGCCGACATGGACCGCCTGGCCATCGCGCGCGACAACAAGACCATCGCCTCGCGCGTGCGCTTCGACCTCGACCTGCCCTCCGCCGCGGCCGACGACATCCCGCTCGAAAGCGGCATCCTGCTGCCCGAGTGGGACTGGAAAAAGCGCCAGCTCAAGAAGAACCAGTGCAGCCTCACCGTGCTCGAAGCGCGCGACGCGCCGCCCATCGCCGTGCCCGAGCGGCTGCTCAAACCGGTGCGCCGCATCCGCGGCCAGTTCGAATCGCTCACCCCCTCGCGGCGCTGGCTCAAGAACCAGCCCGACGGCAGCGAGCTCGACGTCGACGCCAGCGTGCGCGCGTGGTCCGACCGCCGCGCCGGCCACAACGACAACATCTACGGCAACTATCTCAAGCTCGAACGCCGCGAGCGCGACCTGGCCTGCCTGGTGCTGGCCGACCTGTCGCTGTCCACCGACGCCTGGGTCAGCGACAGCGCGCGCGTGATCGACGTGATCCGCGACAGCCTGATGCTGTTCGCCGAAGCCCTCGGCGCCACCGGCGACAACTTCGCGCTCTACGGCTTCTCCTCGCGCCGCCGCGAGCACATCCGCTTTCACC
>JAGRFO010000327.1 GCA_020446005.1 Rhodocyclaceae bacterium
TCATCTGCCACGGCCACATGGCGGCGTTGGTGGCGGCCGCCGCGGCGTCGGAGAAGGCGTTGCCGACTTTCTCGCTGCTGGCGGCGGGCGCTTCGGGCGCCGGGGTGGGGGCCGGCGGGGGTGCGGGCTCCGGTTGGGCCGCGGCGGCGGGGGCCTCTCCCGCCATGCCGCTCATGGCCTGCATCCAGGGCCACAGGGTGGCGGTTGAGAAGGGGTTGTTGGCGAATGCGCCGAGGCCGGCTTCGTCGGGGGTGTCCGCCTCGCGGCGGTAGGCGGAGGCCTCGCCGACGGTCTTCAGGGCGGACAGGGTGGCGCGCTGGACTTCGAGACCCTGGATGGTCATCTGCAGCATGTTGAGGTTCATCTTGAGCCAGCCTTCGACGGCCTTCATGTCCTTGATGCGCTTGTCCAGTTCGTCGATGTCGAGCGTCGGCGTGACCATGCCGGGGAGCGAGAAGCCCATGTTGTTCCACATGTTGCGGATGAACTGGAGCGGGTCGTGGGGTGTGTCGTGTGACATGCGTCTCTCCGTGACGGTGGCGGGCGGGATGCACAGGACAAAGGCGTGTGCGGGTGGTGCGTCGATCTTAGCCGAGGTGCGCGCCGAGCGCATGGCGCACGGCAACATGGCGGCGGCTACAGCGGGTCGTCGGTGTCGTCGTCTTCGCTGCTGGCGGCGAGCATGCGCTGCATCAGGGCGCGCAGCTTGGCTGGCCGCACCGGCTTGTGCAGCAGGGGCAGGCCGACGCTGCGGGCCAGGGCGCGGGTGTCGTTGCTGGTGTCGGCGCTGATCAGGATGCTGCGCAGGCGGTAACCGCACACCAGCTGGACCTCGTTGACCACGTCCAGACCGGAGCCATGCCCCGGCAGGCGGAAGTCGGTGATCAGCACGTCGGGCGGCGGGGCGTGCTCAAGCATGCTCAGCAGTGCGTTGAGCGAATCGGCGGCGCGCACCTCGCAGCCCCACGCGGCGAGCAGGCTGGCGAGACCGTCGCGGGCCAGCGGGTCGTTGTCGACCAGCGCGACGCGCACGTTCTTGAGGCTGCCGGGGGGGCGCTCGTCGGTGTCGTCGGTGCTGGCGTCGACTGGCGCGCTGCGCTCGACGGTGATCCCGAACACCGTCCCCGCGTCCGGCTGCGAGCGCAGCGAGAGGGGGTGGCCGAGCAGCAGGGTGAGGCGGCGCACGATCGACAAGCCGAGGCCCAGCCCCTTGGTGCGGGCGCGTTCGGGGTTATGCAGCTGGACGAACTCCTCGAAGATGAGCTCCTGCGCCGCCGGGGGGATGCCGATGCCGCTGTCACGCACTTCAATCCGCAGGGCTTCGCCGCTGCGCCGGGCGGCCAGCACGATGCGGCCGGCCGGGGTGTAGCGGATGGCGTTGCTCACCAGGTTGGAGAGGATGCGTTCGAGCAGCAGCGGGTCGGTGACGACCCACGCCTCGGTGGGGCGCACCCGCAGGGTCAGGCCGCGCTCTTCGGCGGTGATCTGGAAGTCGCGCGCGGTGCGCTCGAAGATCGGCTGGAGCGGGCAGGGGCGGATGTTCGGTTCGAGCGCGCCGGCGTCGAGACGGGAGACGTCGAGCAGCGAATCGAGCAGGTTGCCCATCGACTCCGCCGAGGCGGCGATCTGGCGGACGAGGCGCTCGATGGCGGGCGGGTGGGGGTGGGTGGACAGCTCAGCAATGAACAGGCCGAGGGCGTGCATCGGATGGCGCAGGTCGTGACTGGCGGCGGGGATGAAGCGCGATTTGGCGAAGTCGTCGTTTT